>RGMU01000081.1 GCA_010021705.1 Chitinophagia bacterium
AAGGGCATGGAAGCCAGAGAAGAATCGTGACCGTAAAGAGATTAAATCAAATTTGGGTTATAGCAGAATAGGATTGGGCAACGTATCTATGGTAACAGTGCGCGTGGTAGAACAACCGGCTACAGAATAGCTTACCGTTGTAGTACCCCCGCTAAGCGCAAACAGCATACCGGTTGATATATCTATGGTAGCTACAGATGTATTGGTAGAGTACCATGAACCACCACCAAGACTATTGGTAAAGGTGGCATAATTGCCGATACACACATTGCCGGTGCCGGATATAAACGCAGGACGCGGATTAACCGTAACCGTAGTAGTGGTGTAGCAACCACCGGAAGGTATAGTATAAGTAATTACTTCGGTGCCGGCTCTTAACCCGCTCACTATACCTGACGAAAACCCTACGGCAGCAGTAGTACCGGTAGCAGATGTCCATACACCGCCCGATGTGCCATTGGTAAGCGTTGTAGTGCTACCTTCACACACTGTTGTTGTGCCACCTATAGAAGTAGGGTTAGGATAAACGTTAATCGCATAACGAACCGTGCTATCACCACAACTATTCCGAACCGTATAAAGCACATTCAAAGAACCTCCGGAGCCACTGCCGGTTAGCACACCCGTAGTAGCATCTATGGTAGCTATAGAAGGGTTGGATACGCTCCATGTGCCCCCTAATGTGCTGCAACTAAAGCCGATGCTTGTGCCCACACAGGCACCCCTTGGACCCGTAATGGTGCCTACCGCAGGCAGCGGATTAACCGTCATGTTGGCAGTAGAATAGCAACCTCCGGTTAGTGTATAGCGTATAACGCAACTGCCTCCGGCGCGTGCCATGCCCGTTACATAGCGTGTAGAAGAGTTTACCGTAGCTACTGAAGCATCAGACGTAGTCCATGTGCCACCGGTAGGCGAGCTATTAAGCCTTACAGAATCACCATAGCAAACGGCAGAAGGTCCCGCGATGGCTCCCGGCGAAGGATTAACCGTTAATATACGCGTAGAATCTGCCCTACCGCAAAGGTTGGTGGCTGAATAGGTAATGGTGGTAGTGCCCGAAGCCGTTATACCGGGGCGCACCCTACCCGTTACAGAGTCTATGGTTGCCACGCCTATATTAGAAGAACGCCACACCCCACCGGCATAGCTGTTGCTTAGCAGCGTAGAGTCGTTATGACAAATAGAAGTAGTGCCCGTAATAGTACCCAAAACCGGATACAGCCCCACTTGAATGGGCTTCATGGTTATGGAGGTATCGCCCTGGCATATTATGGTATATATTATGGTATCTATCCCATTGCTCAATGGGGTTAACACTCCCGTAAGTGCGCCTATATTTGCCACAGTAGTGTTGGTTAAGCTCCATGTACCGCCGCTTGCCGTATCGGTAAAGGTTACCGGTGTAACGCGGCACACATATCTATTACCACGAATGGTATCAATAAACGGAATAGGGTAGTTTCTATACACTGCAATGGCAGCTGTAGTGTTTTCATGTGCTACCAATACATCTAATTTCTTATCTCCGTCAAAGTCTCCAAAGTTAACACCAAGCGGAGAAGCATTAGAAGCTACCGGAGCAGAGCGTCTGAAAGAAGAAGCAGTGATAGTGCCTCCGGTAGAGCGATTGGCAAAAAAGGTTAATGTATTAGTAGTATAATTGGTTATGGCAATGTCAACTTTACCATCACCGGTTAAATCACCCACTGCCACGCCATTAGCACCATCTACACCGGTAAATACTACCGGGCTGCCAAAAGATAAACTGCCGGAAGTGCTGTTGTTTTGAATAATAGACACTTTGTTGCTAAACCTATCGGTTACTACTAAGTCCGGTTTATCGTCCCCGTTCAGGTCTCCTGCCTGTACATAAAACGGATTGTCGCCTACGCTGATACGGGTATAGCCGCTAAAGTTAAGCCCACCCGGGCCGGGTGTAGATAAGTTACGATAAGCTAATACATGCCCCTCAAGCGCACCGGTTACTACAATGTCCGGCTTGCCGTCTAAGTCTAAGTCTGTAGCTGCTATGCTAAGCGTATAACCGCCATTGGTGCTAATCATGCGCAATCTTTTAGGAATTTCGCCCCCTGAAGGAGAAAAACTACTCGCAATAAACGGCCCCGAACCCACCGGAATAGTGGCTATTCTGTTTCGGTATATCACTATCTGCGTATCATTAGAAGCGTCTGACAACCCAAGCGCAGCACCAATGTCCGGCTTTCCATCGCCGTCAAAGTCTGCCACGCACAGCTGTGTGGGAGTGCCGCTTGCAGAGGTAGCAAATGCTATGGCTGCATAAGCAAAAGCAATAGACCCTGCCGTGCTCACATTTCTAATCACGCTCATTTGCGCACTGCCACTCATTGCCACTGCAAAGTCTAATCTACCATCTCTGTCAAAATCTCCGGTTTTAACGTCTGCTATACCTCTACCGGTACGTGTTATTACCGGTGCCGCAAATGAAATATTGCCCGGACCGCTACTTGTATTTCTGAATACCATTAAGGTATCAAAGCCGGAAGAATTAAACTTTACCGTTACCACATCGGCTTTGCCATCAGTGTCTATATCGGCTACTGAAGCAGAATAGGTAGCACCACCTGCATTAAGCGAAAGGCGAGATTTTAGGTTAATAGAGTCTGCGAACATGCACGCCCCGTCAAAATAAGGGTTAAAAGACTTAGCCTCATGCCCCGTTAGGTGGGTGCGTGTGTTCAGTATGGTTGCCGGTGCATGTAGCGCACCTACCGGCAACACTACCTTCACGCTGTCAGACGTAGCACTATACACTTTGGCAAGCGTAGCACCAAAAAACACAATGTTGCTATCTCGCGTGGTGTTAAAACCCGAACCATAAAACCTTATGGTATCACCCGGTATGCCTTTTTCAGGCACTACAGAGCGCACCCTTGGGGTGTCTATCGGGGGTAATGGTGCCGCAAAGGTTGATATATAACCGCTGCATAACAAAAATGCAGTAACTAACATTCTCGACAGGCGAAATGGGGATAAGATTCGGCAATAGCTATGTGGTGTCATACTATTAATATCTATAAGTTTATGGTATGGGCGTAAAAATAAGTATTTTTTTCCGTTATTTCTAAAATTTCTAAACAAATACCGGTTTTCCGCCTCATTCTTATAGACGCACTTTTTTTAATTGGCGTTAGTAGTGCCTAACAGCTACTTTGTAAATATTTTGCTAAAAATAAACAACCACACCTACCCCCCCTATTCCACCACCTTCACCGTTACCGATGCCAATGCTTTTAAGTGCCTCCGCCCGGAATTTATATCTGCCAGCGAAAAGGCTAATATGCGGTCTTTTAGTTCAGCTATCGGTTTATTATTTATGCTTGTAATAATAGGTCTAATAGACATTTGTGGTGGTGTTTATTTAGAGGCTATTCCTACGATTACATAACCGGAAAGCTTATATTAGACAGGGAGGGGCAGATTTCGAGCAACAAAGGTTTACCATACATAGACGCTTGGGTTGATTGGCTGCTTACGGGGTACACATTAATGTGATAGCAGCATATCCCCCAAACGCCCAAAGGCTGCCTTTTTTGGGGCAGCCTTTGGATAAGCATTTTGGGGCTAAAAGCCTAAAGTAGGTGCTTAGATAATTTCTACTTCAGCACCGGCTTCTACCAATTTGGCAGCTAAACCGTCAGCTTCAGCTTTGCTAACTGCTTCTTTAATGTTTTTAGGAGCAGCATCTACCAGTTCTTTAGCTTCTTTTAAGCCTAAGCCGGTAAGGTCTTTAACCAACTTTACCACATTTAGTTTAGAAGCACCGGCAGCTTTAAGCACTACGGTAAATTCTGTTTTTTCAGCAACCGGAGCGGCAGCGGCAGCACCGGCAGCAGGACCGGCAGCTACGGCAACGGCAGCAGCAGCGGGTTCAATGCCATAATCATCTTTAAGGATTTTGGCTAATTCGTTTACCTCTTTAATGGTGAGGTTTACCAGTTGTTCGGCAAATGCTTTTAAGTCAGCCATTGTATTTTGGTTTTAATTTTTTAAGAATACTTGTTTGATATATATTGGTATTGGAAGCCTAAGTTGGTAATGTGTTTTGTGGTAGCAAAAGGCGAAAAATTATTCGGCACTGCCTCCTTTTTTGTCTTCTATTGCTTTTACTAATCCGGCAAGTTTAGCACCACCGTTTAGTGCGCTGATAACGCGCTGTGCCGGTGATTGTAATAGCCCTATCACTTCGCCTAATAGCTGTTGCTTGCTCTTCAGTGATTTTAGGGTTTCAAGCGATTCGTTGCCCACAAATACTGCACCGTCCACATAAGCAAGTTTAAGTTTAGGGCGTTCTGCCTTTGCATCTTCTCTAAAGCTACTGATAATAAAGGCAGGGTCTTTGGCACTTTCGCTAAACATTAGGGCTGTAACGCCGTGTAATGCAGGGTAAGTGTCTTTATAGCGTTCTGCGTCTATTTGGTCAAGTGCTTTTTTGATAAGCGTATTTTTGGCTACTTTTAGTTCTACTTGCTTTTCAAAGCATATACGGCGCAGCTTAGATACTTGGGCTACGGTAAGGGCATCGGTATCGGTAATGTAAAAGCTGTCGTATTTGCTAAACTTTTCTTTTAGGTCAGCTACTACTACTTGTTTTTCTTGAGGAGTCATCGGATGCTGTTATGTTTGTGGCAGGGGAAAACGGTATGTTTATACTGCCTGTTTTTTTAATAATGGTTTGTATAATAGATAACGGTTGTTGGTGATTAAGAAACTACGCTTTTGGTATCAACCGGTAGTCCGGGACCCATGGTGGCTGCAATATGTATGCCTTTAAGGTAAGTACCTTTAGCGGTTACGGGCTTCATGCGTACAAGGGCATTGATAAGCTCTTGCGCATTTTCGGCTAATTTTTTAGGTTCAAATGAAACTCTGCCTACCGATGCGTGTATAATGCCAGCCTTGTCTATTTTGAAGGCTATTTTACCGCCTTTTACTTCGTTCACGGCATTTGCCACATCGTTGGTAACGGTACCGGTTTTAGGGTTGGGCATTAGGTTACGTGGACCTAATATTTTACCTAATTTACCAATTTTAGGCATTACAGACGGTGTAGCTATTACCACGTCTATGTCTGTCCATCCGCTTTCTATTTTTTGTACAAATTCTTCTAATCCCACAAAATCGGCACCTG
This sequence comes from Chitinophagia bacterium, assembly GCA_010021705.1. Lineage (GTDB taxonomy): Bacteria > Bacteroidota > Bacteroidia > Chitinophagales > Chitinophagaceae > RGMU01. The sequence continues at coordinate 5,174 of RGMU01000081.1, forward strand.
CGGCTTTAGCTTCGGCTTCTTTGTCGGGGGTGCAAAGCACCAGCACTTTTTTGGTTTTACCGGTACCATGGGGTAGGTTCACCGTGCCGCGAATGGCTTGGTCTGCCTTTTTAGGGTCAACCCCAAGGCGAATGTGCACATCTACCGAGCTGTCAAACTTAGTAGTGTTCACTTGCTTTACCATTGCTGCGGCTTCGGCAAGTGTATATATTTTGGCTTTGTCTAACTTAGCATCAACTGCTTTGCGTTTTTTAGTAACTGCCATATTTTTTTACGATTAAGTAGGTTAAAAAAGGTAAAAGGTGTAAAATTATGCCCAAGGTGCTTTGCCTTCAACAGTAAAGCCCATGCTGCGCGCCGTACCGGCTACCATGCGCATGGCACTATCAAGGGTGAAGCAGTTAAGGTCAGGCATTTTGTCTTTGGCAATGGCCTCTACCTGTGCCCAAGTTACTTTACCTACTTTTTGACGGTTGGGTTCTTTACTACCTTTCGTTTGTTTGGCAGCTTCCATTAGTTGAACGGCAGCAGGCGGTGTTTTGATAACAAAATCAAACGATTTGTCGGTATATACGGTAAGCAATACGGGAAGTATTTTACCGGCTTTGTCTTGTGTGCGAGCATTAAATTGCTTGCAAAACTCCATGATGTTCACGCCTTTTGAACCAAGCGCAGGACCAATGGGAGGGGCAGGATTGGCGGCACCGCCTTTCACCTGCAATTTTACGTAGGTGGCTATTTCTTTTGCCATTAAAACAAATTTTTTGGTATTAACGAATTGCATAGCCGCTATTTACACGGCTTCAAGTCTTCCAAAAGACACCCCAAAAGGTGCTCCATTAAGATTTGGGCTGCAAAGGTAATTCACTTTTGTGGATTATCCAATTTTTTTATTCGGTTTTTTTGTTTTTATTGCATTTTGAACTTCTGAGCCTTATTTTCAGCCCAAAATCAGCCGGCAGTAGAGTAGTATTTTTATACTTTTTTAAACGTATCTTTGCTATAAAAATCATGATATGAAACGCCTATTCCCTTTCTTTTTGCTAATATTAATGCCTACCCCGTAAATGCACAATGGATAGGAAATCGCGGGTTAAACTTTGATGGTGATACCGCCTTTCGCGCTTATTTTAGCATTGATACCACAAACTATAGCCATAACAAATGGCAGATAGGCAGACCACAAAAAGCAGTATTTAATGCTCCTTATTCTGCCCCCAATGCTTTAGTTACCGACACTACTTATGCCTATCCACCCAATGATACCTCTGTATTTATGATTAAGTTTCCAGCATATTTTATAAATTCTGTATGGTTTACTTTTTGGGATATATCCTTTAAATACCGCTTGAATATGAATAGTTGCGATACGGCATATTTAGAATATAAGTTGAACACCGGTGCTTGGCATCCCTTACCCCGCTATATACCTATCTACCCGATACCCTTCACCACAATCAATTCACTACGGGTTGGATAAGTTTTAGCTTAGATAATTCAGTATTGAGAGGTAGGGATACTCTAAATGTAAGATTCACCTACATTTCAGGAAGCGATACGTTTAGCCGGGATGGCTGGATGATAGATGATATGCTGATAATTTATATATATGATGATGGGCTGAAAGAAGTAGCCCTTAACTCAAAACTGATAAGCATTTATCCCA
>RGMU01000082.1 GCA_010021705.1 Chitinophagia bacterium
TAGGTTTGTAGGAAAATTTTTAGTTTATTAACCTTGATGGCACCGGTTTAGAGCGCATTTCCAATGACAACAGCTTTGATGCTTTCCCCATGTTCTCGCCTAATGGTAAAAGTTTATTTTCAGCAGCAACCGCTACAATGGTGCGGATACCATACCAATGTGTTTGTCTGTGATTGGGTGGATTAGTATTTTTCCCCCTCAATTCACATATTTCCCGTCTTCGCTATACATTGTGGGTAGTATTTTGTGGTGCTTTTCAAAATAGTCGTAGCCGGGTTTTAGGCTCATCCAAAAGGCTTGGTAGTCTAAATGATTGGCATATTCTTTTACCAAAAAGTGCCAGCCTCCTTTGTTTAGCCGTGTAGGAAAAATGTGTATCGGTATGTTTTCTTGCCCGTTTAGCTTAGCATTAAGCACAAGTATGTATATCTCTTCTATGGTATCGTTGGTCATGGGTAGGCAACCCACCGTTACGCAGCCTCCGTGTATGTAAATATTACCGCCTAATGCGTTTTTTTTGCCGGTTAGGCTGTCAATATAGTTAGGGTAGCTAATGCGCATAGAGAGGTGGTATTCACTTTGGGGGTTAAACTCATCAATGTAATAGTAGCCCTCCGGCACTTGCTTATCGCCTTCTTTGCGCTTAGGTCCTAATAGCCCCGACAGCGCACACACATGGTATAGCTTATACAACTGATAGGTGGTTTGGTATGGTTCTTTTACCCATATTTCAAGCTCGTTTTGCGCCTTAAATGCCCTTATATATACCGATTGGGGCGGATAGGTAAGTTTATTTATTTTGAAATCTTTGGCTAACACATCATTATACTTTTTCCATGCCTCCTGCACCCTGCTTGCCGATAGCTGTGCCTCCTTAAATGCCTGCAAAGACTGGGCATGAACGGCTATCGGCAGCAAAAACACAAAAAATAAAATTTTTTTTAATGGCATGGTTAGCATTTCAATAGTGTTGAATAGATAGCGTTATGGCTTGGTACAAATCTTTGATGTAAGGCATATCGTTTAACATTTCTAAGTGTTTAGCTATGGTTTTATCATCATGCCTAATGGCAGGTCCAGTTTGCAAGGTGTGGGCGGGTTCATCAGGGCGGTTGTTTAAAGTTTGTCGTATAATGGGTTGTAGCAACTCAAGGCTTACATGGTGCCCCTCCGCTATTTTTTCATTTATGGCAAATATATGGTTAATAAAATTATTGGCAAATACTGCCATTAAGTGCATGGCACTGCGTTGGCTATAGGTAGTGGCTATATATTGGGTTGTTAAGACAGCGCACACTATTTTTAACAAATTTTCTACCCTCTCGTTTGAACCTTGATAGGCAATAGGAATAGTCGTATCAGGCAAAATTTTGCCTTTTTTTATGGAATAAATACACCAAATAACGCCATAGTTAGCCGTTGCACCACTTAGCACATCTATAGCCGTTGTGCCTGATGTGTGGATAAGTGTTTTTCCCTGCAAGGCAGGCAATTTTGCTACCTCTGCAATGGCACTATCGGTAACCGCCAAAAAAAACAAGTAATTGGCAGGCGTGTTAAGCGGTATTTCATCTATGTGCCCATAATTAGCTATGCCAACTTCTGTAGCAAGTTGCATGGCATTGGCTTTGCTTTTACCATATATACCCTTGCATATAAACCTGTCTTTAGGCAAAAAACTGCCTAAGTACCACGCTATGTTGCCACTACCTATAAAAATATATTCATATTGAGCCTGCATGTTGCCGATAGTAATTAGCCATTAAGGTATAAACTTGTTGCTTTAATGCGGGCACATCTTCTTGCGATAGCCCCGCAGTGTTAATGGGTTCTAAAAAATGTATCTGTATAGGGTGTGGCAATAGCCAAAACTTTTTACCTGCCGGCATAATGCGCTTTGTGTTGAAGATAATGCCGGGCATTATAGGCTTTTGAGCGCGCACCGCCACAGTAAATGCACCGTCAAAAAAGGGCTGTAAAGGCTCGGCTGTGGTATTGCGCGTGCCTTCAGGATAAAGGCATAAATTTATACCTAATTCCAACGTTTTTAGCATTTGGGTAAGGCTATCTCTGCGGCTGGTGGGGCTTTTGCGGTCAAGTAGAATAGAACCGGCTTTATAAATAACACCAAAAACCGGAACGCGTGCCATTTCTATTTTAGCCAATGTTTTATTAGATGCGGGTATCCAAGGCGATGATACCGGAATATCTATCATAGAATTATGGTTCAGCACCACCACATAGTTGGTATCTCGCTTAAAATACTGCCTACCCATGCGCTTTACCGGACAAAAGATTAACGGCATATAGCAACCCATCCACACCACAAACACCCTATGAAGCCACTTTGCCCGCTCCGGCTCCGGTAATGTGGAAATAACGGCTATCGGCAACCATACTACAAGCATGGTAGCAACAAACATTAGTGCTGCGTAAAGGGCAAAAACCGTTCCTAAAATGCTTTTTACCCTATTCATGTTACTGTTTGCACCTAATTTAATGGAACAAACCTACTTAAAAAACTGCATTTTTACAACTGCCAGTTTATGGGTGTTTTGCCTTTGGCTATAAGCCAATCGTTGGTTTTGGAGAAGTGTTTGCACCCGAAAAAGCCGTTGTATGCCGACAATGGCGAAGGATGGGCTGCTTTTAACAACAAATGCCGTTCAGGGTTCACATATTGCGCCTTTTCTTGTGCAAATCTACCCCAAAGCAAAAACACAACATCCTGCTTTTGCTCTGCTATCACTTTGATAACGGCATCGGTAAATATTTGCCATCCTATGTTTTTATGCGACATAGGCTGATGTGCCAGCACCGTAAGCGAGGCATTGAGCAGCAAAACGCCCTGCCTTGCCCATGGAATTAAGTTGCCGGTATTGGGGTTAACAATGCCTATGTCATCGGCTATTTCTTTGTATATGTTCACCAAAGACGGTGGCGGGGGCACACCGTCAGGCACAGAAAAAGATAAGCCATGCGCTTGCCCGGTGCCATGATAAGGGTCTTGCCCTAATACCACTACTTTAAGCTCGGACAATGGGGTGTATAAAAAAGCGTTAAAAATTTGATTACCCGGAGGAAATACTTGCTTTCCCGCCTGCTTTTCCTCCTTCAGGAAAGCCACAAGCTGTGCAAAATAAGGTTTGGTAAACTCCTCAGCTAAGGCGGCTTTCCATTCGGGTTGTATTTTAACGTCCATTAAAGGTAGTTTTGGCTTACATTACATTTACCTCCAACACCTTTTCGCCCATCAAAAAGCCCTCCAATACATCATGCACATTTACCTGACCCACACCGGCAGGCGTGCCCGTAAACACAAGGTCGCCAATGTTGAGTGTAAAAAATTTAGACGCGTAAGATATGATTTTGGAAATTTTGAAAATCATATCCTTTGTGTTGCCTTCTTGCACCATTTCACCATTTTTCCTTAATTCAAAAGAAAGGTTATTAATATCCCAATCGGCAGGAAGCGGGTTAAAATAGCCTATGGCAGCCGAATCGTCAAACGCTTTGGCTATTTCCCACGGCAAGCCTTTACGCTGCTGCTCCCGCTGAAGGTCTCGCGCGGTAAAGTCTATACCTAAGCTAATTTCAGTAAAGTATTTTAGCGCATGGCGTTCCCCAATGAATTTACCGTTTTTATTTATTTTAACAACAACTTCACACTCATAGTGAAGGTCATCGGTAAATTCTGGGTAATAAAACGGCTTTTCCGGCACTAATACCGCATTTTTAGGCTTCATAAAAAGCACCGGCTCGGTGGGAATTTCGTTTTTTAATTCAGTAGCATGGTCGGCATAATTGCGACCTACACAAATCACTTTCATAAATTGCTCAAAAAATGGAGTAAATATACATATTATTTGAAATTACAATATATACCAAGCTTATTTTCACGTTTGCATTCTTATCAATAATTTAATATTGCTACGTCTGCTATTGCGTATTTTGCACGCTAATTTACTATTCAATGAATAGAGTAAAAATAGAATTTCCGCAGGTAGAGCCACTATTTGTTACGTCTGTTAATGTACGTATATCTGACATTAACTATGGCAACCATTTAGGCAACGACTCGCTATTGTCTATAGTGCACGAAGCCCGAGTGGCTTGGCTTGTGGCAAACGGATTATCAGAGCTTAACGTTGGCGATAATACCGGCATGATAATGGCAGACTGTATGATAGCCTACAAAAATGAAGCCTTTTATGGAGATGTGCTAACCATTGCCCTGTTTGCCACCGAAATTACCACCTATACTTATGACCTGCTTTATCGCATTACCACCTTGCGCAACGGGCAAGAAATACCGGTAGCATACGCCAAAACCGGCATGATTTGCTTTAACTATGCCAATAGAACCAAAGCCCTTATCCCCAATTCCTTAAAACAGTTATTCAACCCGCAATAAGATGAATTGGATACCCCACCCCACAGTGTTGCAAGGCAGTAGATTCAGCCTCCTACCCTTAGAAAAAGAACATTTTGACGCACTTATCATAGCCGCTGCCGATGAGCGCATTTTTGAGTTCATGTCAGTCAATTTGTCTCATAAAGAAACACTAATACCCCATTTGCAAAGCCTAATGCTGAAACGGCTTACCGGAGAATGCTACCCTTTTACGGTTATAGACAATGCTAAGCAGCAAGCTATTGGTAGCACGGTGTTTCATAATATGATGGAGGTTAACAAAAAGTTGGAAATAGGCTGGACTTGGTATAGCCCTCAATATTGGCAAACGGGCTGCAACCGAGAGTGTAAATTTCTACTGCTTCGCTTTTGCTTTGAAACCCTAAAAACTGTACGCGTACAGTTGATTACCGATGTTAATAACCACCGTAGCCGGCGTGCTATAGAAGGCATTGGTGCTACGTTTGAAGGCGTGCTTAGAAATGAACGCATCCGCAGCAACGGAAGGCTAAGAGATACTGCCGTGTATAGCATTATTGAGCAGGAATGGGCTGAAGTGAAAGAAGCAAAGTTCAGGCAACTCGCAGAATCGCTATTATATGTACAACCGGCAAAAAGTTACCGATAACGTAAAGGGAATATAAGGGTAACTTAAAAAAAAATTTGGGTTGTATTGTATATAGCCTTAGCTTTGCATTTAGAACGCAATATTATTGCTTCTGTCAATAGCTCAATTTATTTTTTTAATCATAAAAACACATAGTTACTTATGTCAATGCGGCAGCTAAAAATCACAAAATCAATTACCAACCGTGAAAGCCAATCTTTGGAAAAGTATTTGCAAGAAATAGGCAAAGTGGACTTAATAACCCCCGAAGAAGAAGTACAGTTGGCAATACGCATAAAGCAAGGCGATGAGCGTGCTCTCAACAAGCTCACCAAAGCAAATCTCCGTTTTGTGGTTTCTGTAGCTAAGCAATACCAAAATCAAGGGCTTTCGCTAAGCGACCTGATAAATGAAGGTAATGTAGGACTAATAAAAGCAGCCCAGCGTTTTGACGAAACACGTGGTTTTAAGTTTATTTCTTATGCCGTGTGGTGGATTCGCCAATCTATATTACAGGCACTTGCCGAACAATCCCGTATTGTGCGCTTACCGCTAAACAAAGTAGGGTTATCTAACAAAATTAGCAAAGCATTTTCCCAATTAGAGCAAGAATTTGAGCGTGAACCTTCTACCGAAGAATTAGCCGAATTGCTAAACATTGGCACAGAAGAAATAGAAACCACACTTGGCGTAGCAGCAAGGCATGTATCCGTAGATGCTCCATTTGTGGACAGTGAAGACAACTCTCTATTAGACATATTAGAAAATCCCAACTCTGTAGCCACCGACCACAATCTATACTACAAAGACTCACTTCGCTGCGAAATTGACCGCTCTCTAAGCACATTGTCTGACCGCCAGCGAGACGTTATTAAACTTTACTTTGGCATAGACATACCCAACCCTATGAGCCTTGAGGACATAGGCGAAAAGTTCTCCCTAACTCGCGAACGCGTTCGCCAAATTAAAGACAAAGCCATTACCAAACTTCGCAACAACGGCAAAAGCCAACTATTACGCACCTACTTAGGTAATTAATTTTTTTACACTCAAACTTTTCTAAGGGGCTGTCTGCTGTAGATAGCCCCTTATTTTAATAAAGGGCTTAGAAATTACTAGCTATCCCAAAGTAAGCACAAATAAAGGCACTTGCATAAAAAGTTGGAATAATTTCAAAAAATAGTTGGTGGAGTAAATAAATAATCTTACCTTTGCGCTCCGTTTAAATATTTTTTACTATAAGAGACGATGCCTACCATCCAACAGCTTGTTCGTAAAGGTCGTGAAATAATACGCGCTAAATCAAAATCTCGTGCACTTGATGCTTGTCCTCAACGCCGTGGCGTTTGTACACGTGTATATACCACCACACCTAAAAAACCCAACTCTGCACTAAGAAAAGTAGCCAAAGTAAGGCTTACCAACAAAATTGAGGTAATTGCCTACATACCCGGCGAAGGGCACAACCTGCAAGAGCACTCTATTGTGCTTATACGTGGCGGTAGGGTGAAAGACCTCCCCGGTGTGCGTTATCACATTGTACGCGGTGCATTAGATACTGCGGGTGTAAAAGACCGTAAGCAAAGCCGTTCTAAATATGGTACTAAAAAAGCTAAACCGGGAGCAAAAACAGCCGCACCTGCAAAGGGAGGTAAAAAATAATTGACCCCTGTATTGTTACAATATTATTACTAAAATA
>RGMU01000083.1 GCA_010021705.1 Chitinophagia bacterium
TGGCAACTTTGTAATAGAAAATTTTGTAGAAGAGTACTTGGCAGGGCGCACCCCTAACCCTTGTGTGCTGTGCAATACGCATATTAAATGGTCTGCGCTGCTAAAGCGTGCCGATGCCCTTAATTGCAACTACATTGCCACCGGACATTATGTAAAGGTAAGGCAGCATAACCACCGCTATGTTATCAGCAAAGCAACAGACCTTTCCAAAGACCAAAGCTACGTATTGTGGGGCTTGGGGCAAGACTGCCTTTCTCGCAGCATTTTTCCATTGGGGGGTATGCTAAAAACTGAAGTAAGGCAGGTGGCTTATGATATGGGTTACAAGGAATTGGCTAAAAAAGCTGAAAGCTATGAAATATGCTTTGTACCCGATAACGATTATAGAGGCTTCTTAAAACGCAAAATACCCGGCTTGGAAGAACAGTTAGACGGAGGCAATTTTGTATTAGCAGACGGCACTATAGTAGGCAAGCACCGCGGCTATCCCTTTTATACCGTAGGGCAGCGCAAGGGGTTAGAAGTAACTTTTGGCAAGCCCATGTTTGTAAAGCAAATTCTACCTGACACCAATACTGTGGTGTTAGGTGAAGCCCATGAGTTGCAGGAAACCCAAATGAGCGTTAAGCAAATTAACTGGATAAAATATGATGGTTTAGATAAAGATACAGAGGTATTAGCCAAGATACGCTATCGCGATGCCGGAAGTATAGCCCAACTGACACCCGTAGCATCAAACGAAGCCAACCTTGTATTTAACACTCCCGTCACCGGCATTGCGCCCGGACAGTCTGCCGTGTTTTATGAAGGTGATGACGTGATAGGCGGAGGCATTATTCAGCGGCTGTAAACGCTTATTCACTAAAGGCATTCCACCCTTGCGCCTTTAGTGCATACTTATTGCCTGACGGTGTTTGCATATACACGCCGCTTTCCGGCGGGGTCATATAGCCTATTATGGTTATGGTTTCACTGTCTGCAATGGCTTCGTAGTAGCTTTGTGGTATTGTAAATAGCAGTTCATAATCTTCTCCGCCGCTTAGGGCGCAGGTGGACGGGTTCATATTAAATTGCAATGCCACTTCTTTTGCCTCTTGGCTTATCGGAATTTTTTCTTCAAACAGCAGGCAACCTACTTCACTTTTTTGGCATAAGTGCAAAATTTCAGAGCTTAAACCATCGCTAATATCTATCATGGCACTTGGCACAATGTTGTTCTCATGCAACCACTCTACTATATCTAACCGAGCTACCGGTGCTAAAAAACGCTTTAATAAATCGTTGTGCCCTTCAAAATTAGGCACTACATTTTGATTTTCTGCTACTATCCTTTTTTCCCTTTCCAAAAGTTGCAAGCCCAAATAGGCAGACCCCAAGTTGCCGGTAACGCACAGTAGGTCGCCGGGTTTTGCCCCGCTTCGGGTAACATACTGCCCCGGCACCACTTCGCCTATTGCTGTAATACTAATAAAAAAGCCTTTGGGTGATGTGGAGGTATCGCCCCCTACAAGGTCAACTCCGTATTGCTGACAGGCAGTATATATACCTTCGTAAAAGTCTTCCAATGCTTCTACCGAAAAGCGGTTGCTTAACGCTATGCTTACCGTAATGTGAGTAGGCACTGCCATCATGGCGCATATATCCGATAAGTTTACCACCACTGCCTTATAGCCTAAATGGTTTAGCGGCGTGTAGGCAAGGTCAAAATGTATGCCCTCTACCAGCATATCGGTGGTAATAACGGTTTGCCTGCCAAAGTGGTCTATCACCGCTGCATCATCGCCCACGCTTACCATAGTGGAGGCTTGTTGGGTTTCATTGTTCTTGGTTAAATGGTGTATAAGCCCAAATTCTCCAAAGTCGGCTATTTCAGTACGCGTTTGTTCCATAATATTATTTTTTTGCCTTTGTTAGTCTTGCAGTGGCAGTTTTAAGCACCTTTTCCACTCTTTTCTTTTTTGTTTCAGATTCCATACTCGGCAGGCGGGAACTTAAAGTTTGGCAAAACTGTTCCAAACTTTCGGCAGGCACTACCGGTAACGTTTTTTCTGAATATGCAGGTAGCTGATTTTCCGGACTTGCAAGCAACTGATGATTAATAAGCGGGTATATTGTGCTTTGGTAGGCAGTATCGCCACACAGCGTTATAAGTATGCCCATTCCGTGGTCGCGGGTAATAACGCTGCCGGCATTCATTACGTCTAATATTTCCGTTAGCTTGCCATACAAATCGCTTTTTATATGTGTTGCAATGGCATCTAAAGCCGTCATTGCGCCCCACTGCATGCGGTTGTTTTTATGTGTAAGCAAGCTCATTAAAACTTTGGAGTGAGGTACTAAAAGCATTGAATTGCGCTCTGCCGTTTCGTAAAGCACTTTTATGGCATCGCTTTGATATGTTTTATCTTTACCTGCCAGTATTGCCACCAACTCAGTAATGGCTTCATGGTCATTGGAAGCTGCAATTTTTTCTGCAAGCTCAATATTAGGGTCGGTACTGCGGATACCTAAAGATTTGGCAAGTAATGGAATTACTGACATATTATTATGATTCTGGGTGCAAAAATAGCACAACTTATTTTTCTGGGCATAAATAACTATTTTTGAAGCAAAACACCGTTCTGCTTCATTTTTTGCAAGCCGATGATACCCGTGTGGGGTGGGCAATATCCACATCTAAAATTAAATTTTTATGTAGGGGTAAAAAATATTTTTATTGTAACAAATAATTACGTACCTTTGCACTCCCAAATTTTATTAAGATGCCGAAAATGAAGACGCACTCACGTGCCAAAAAAACTTTCAGGCTTACCGGTACCGGTAAAGTTCGCAGATACAAAGCTTTCAAAAGCCACTTGTTAAACAAAAAATCTAAAACCCGTAAGCGTCATCTTCGCATGGGTGCATTGGTACACAGTGCCAACCTTCGCTTAGTCAAGCAAATGCTTGTACTTAGCTAATACCTTACATAACACCCTGTTACACATCAATAATAACAAAATTAATATCAATATACAATGCCACGTTCAGTAAATGCAGTAGCTTCACGTGCTCGCAGAAAAAAAATACTTAAACAAGCCAAAGGTTTTTACGGTAAGCGTAAAAATGTATATACCGTTGCCAAAAACGTATTAGAAAAAGGCTTAGGTTATAAATATGTAGGTCGCAAGTTAAAAAAGCGCGAATACCGTAGCCTATGGATAGTGCGTATTAATGCCGCTTTGCGCCCCCTTGAAATGAACTATTCTACTTTCATTGGAAAGATAAACGCCTATGGCATTGACCTTAACCGTAAAGTACTTGCAGACTTGGCAATGAACGAGCCGGAAACCTTCACTCAGCTTGTACATGAAGTAAAAGCAAGAATGGCTAATGATAAAATGCCTGCAAAAAAGGAATTGCAAGCGGTATAAAGCAGCTAATTAGTGCTTTTATAGCGTTAAAGCCTAAAATTAGCTTTACTTTTACATGCCATTTGAAGTGGATATAGAATTATGTAGTAACTTTATGCCATATAATTCAAACAAGTTAGTCGTAAATGAACAAATTATTACTATTAGTACTCTCTATTACCCTACTTACCGCCTCTAACCTTGAAGCAAAAGGTAAGAAAAAAGTAAAAGCCACTACGCAAGCCCCTAAAGGGCAGATGCCGGAAGTTCCTCCTCCTGTTCCCGAACCTCAAAGACCGCCATTAAAAACGGGTATGCACTACGACAAGAATGGTGTACCCGTCCCCGATGCTCCACCACCGTCTAACAATGCTAACGCTGCAACCGAGCCGGGTCATAAAGACCCTCTTAGCAAAAACAACACAATTGTGCCTAAGCCTACACCAACCTTACCAGGAGGTATAGTGCCTCCAACTCCTATTGCACCTACTCCGGACGCAGGCAATGCGAAAAAGAAAGGCGGAAAACAGCCTAAAAAGGGTATTGAAAATAGCGTAGTGGTTAACACACCACCTCCGACACCCGTACTACCTCCTACACCTCCTCCTCCGGTTTTGCCTGAAGAAGTTAAGATAACGCCTAAAAATGGCGATTTTAAGTTTGCAGAAGAAACGCACAACTTTGGCGAAGTGCCTGAAGGACCTACAGCCGAATGCGATTTTGAGTTTTCTAATACCGGTACAGACTCCATTACCATTGTAGAAGCTCATGGCTCTTGCGGATGCACAGTTCCTACTTATCCCAAAGAACCCATACCGCCCGGCAAAACTGGTAAAATACACGTAGTGTATAACACCGACCACCGTGCCGGTCCTATTATGAAAGACGTTACTATTAAATCTGACGCAAAATCCGGTACTAAAGTGTTACACATCGCCGGAACTGTTAAAGCCAAAACACCTTAGTTTTAATTTTAGTATGATTAACAAAAGCCACTCTCTCGGGTGGCTTTTGTTGTTGAATAAAGCTATTGAAATGATATGCCTCGTCTTATCCCACAGAATGATTGGCTTCTAACATATACTGCACTTCATTTGTATTATTTAGGTATTCAATAAGAGGCTGCGTGAGGCTTATTTTATGATTAGGCATTTTTAATGATACTCTTGCAGGGCTATTATCCTTTACTATTTCAAATGAAATGTCAATATTCCCCTTGCTACCATAAAGGGTGTTTTTAAGAAAATCAACCAAGAGAGGGGTAATTTTTTCTATGTTAAGATAAAGCGTTATTTTTTTAGTTAAGGTGTTTTTTAGGTCATCTAATTTGATTATTCTACTTACAACTAACTCGTATTCATCGGCAATAAACCTTTTAGGCTCATTTGAGCCATAGATGGCTATTTTCCCCCTTTCATTAATCAAAGAATAATATTTGGCATATTCTTTATCCCATAAAGTGAATTTATAACAACCCGAATAGTCATTAAGCGTAAAATGGCAAGCCTCTTTGCCCGATTTAGTGGTAAACACCTTTACGTCAGACAATATACCCGCAACTTTAATGCTACGTTCTTTGGTTGTAGGAACGGAGGTCACGGGCAAAAAGCCAAAGTTCTCCATTTCAAACTTATAAGCATCTAAGGGGTGCGCTGTTAAGTAAAGCCCTACAACTTCTTTTTCTTTTTCCAGCATATCGTCTAATTGCCATTTGGGGCATTCCGGAAGCTGCGGAGGCTTTACCTCCGGCATTTGGGCATCCATAAACAGGCTCATACCACCGTCATTACTATCTGCCTGTACTTGTGCTCCATATTTCACAAGTCGCTCTATGCCTGATTGCTGGTCGGTGGGGGAAACATAAAAGTACTGTGCGCGGTGAAAGCTGTTAAAGCTATCAAATGCTCCGGCAAGGGTTAAATTTTCAATCGTTTTTTTATTAATACTTTTTTGGTTCACTCGCTTAAAAAAGTCATACACTGATAAATATGCACCGTTTTTTTCTCTATCAGCTATAATATCATCAACAGCAGCTTCTCCTATACCTTTTATGGCATTTAGCCCAAAGCGAATGTTTTTGTTGGGCACCGAAAAGCCTTTTAGGCTTTCATTTACATCAGGACCTAACACTTTTATTTTCATACGCTTACACTCCTCCATGTAAAACTTAATGTCTTCTATATTGCCCTTGTTGTTCAACACAGCTGCCATATACTCTGCCGGGTAATGGGCTTTAAGATAAGCAGTTTGATAGGCTACATAAGCATAGCATGTGGCGTGAGATTTATTAAAAGCATATTTGGCAAACTCTTCCCAATCTCCCCATATCTTTTCTAACTTTGCTTGTGGGTGTCCGTTCTTAGTTGCGCCTTCCAAAAATTTTGATTTCATTTTGTTAAGCACATCAATTTGCTTTTTACCCATAGCCTTTCTCAAATTATCAGCATCTCCTTTGCTAAAAGCGCCTAAACTTTGAGAAAGTAGCATCACCTGCTCTTGATATACGGTAATGCCATAAGTATCGCTTAGGTGCTCACTCATAGCCTCTATATCGTATGTTATGGGTGCTTGCCCGTGCTTGCGCTTAATGTACTCCGGTATATAAGCCATTGGTCCCGGGCGATAGAGGGCATTAATCGCTATTAGGTCTTCAAACTTATCGGGCTTCATGCCTATCAGGTATTTTTGCATACCCGGGCTTTCAAATTGGAATGTACCCGTAGTTTCACCTGCTTGAAAAAGCGCAAATGTTTTTGGGTCATCTAACGGAATATTATCTATATCAATAGTTATGCCATAGTTTTTTTCAATTAGCTTTATGGCATCGTTAATTTCCGTAAGGGTTTTTAGCCCTAATATATCCATTTTTATTACGCCGGCTCTTTCTATCACATTGCCTTCAAATTGAGTAATAAAGGCATCTACGTCTTTGGTCATACATACCGGCAGCAGATTGGTTATATCCTCCGGTGCAATGATGATACCCGCGGCATGAATGCCCGTATTCCGAACCGAACCTTCCAATTTTTCAGCTTCTCTAAATACGCGCCCCTGTAACGAATCTTCTTTATGAATAGCCTGCATACCCGCAATGGCGTTCAAATCATCAGGCTTTAGGTCATCTTTGGCTTCGGGTTTCCCCTCTTTATTAACAGGCCAGTTGAATATATTTTTTAGAGACATACCGGGGCGTTCCGGTACCATTTTTGTGAGTATATTGCTCTCGTTCAGTGGCAAATCTAAAGCACGCGCAACGTCTTTGATACTT
>RGMU01000084.1 GCA_010021705.1 Chitinophagia bacterium
CTTTGCTTGCTTCTTCGCCAAAGAGCTTCTTAAACCCAAAATCGGTAAACGGATTAACGTATAGTGCAGACATAGAGCGGTTTTTCGGGCAAAGATAGGGGAAAAATCTATCATAGGCAGTTTTTGGGTGTGTGATAGATTTTCCTTCAAACGCAACCTTAATTTTTTAGCTACACAGCAGATAATTAGTTCAACTTTGCGGGTGCAATAAGGTGAAACTCCGGTATTGCCACGCTAAACTTTTTTTTGTTGAATAGGTTTTCTAATAAATAGCTGCCGTGCATTTTGCCTATTTCGCTTCTAAAGCCGGCTGCCGATATGTATTGATAGCTGTTGCCGGGTGCTATAACGGGCTGCCTGCCCACTACGCCGTCTCCTTGTATTTCCCGCTCTATGCCTATAGTATCGTATATATACCAATGCCTGCTGATAAGCCTTACCGGATATAGGCTTTTGTTTTCTATGGTTATGCGGTAGCCAAAAAGGTGTTCATTGCCAAGTGGATTGGAAAGTTCGTCTTGATAAAACGATTCAACGCTTACGCTTATGCCTTCGGTTATTTTTTTTATCATTCCCATATTACTGTTGCCGGCTTTGTAGTTTCAAAAATAGGAAAATAATTAGAATAATAGTTGTTAACGGCATATTATTTAAATTGTTCGCCTATAAGTTGGTCTATGGTGTGGTAGGCATAGCCTTTGCCGGTGAGGTAGATATATACTTTTCTTTTGATAATGTCTTTAGGGTCAGACTTTAAGGTTTCTATTTTTTTTTCTGCTATCTTTATTAATCTTTGGTTGTATTCGTTGTCGTCAATTTTTGCTTGTATGGCAGCTTGTATAGTTTCGGGGTCTATGTTTTTTTGGTGCAAAAAGTGTATTATTTTAGACTTCCCCCAGTCAAGTTGGTTATGCTTGCCGGCAACAACAGCTTCGGCATAGCGTTGGTCATTAAACAGGTTTTCTCGCTTTAAGAAGGCGGTGATGGCTTCTGTTTCTTCAGGTGATGCTCTTGTAAGGTGTAGCTTTTCTCTTACTTCAGACTCGCATCTTTGTTGATATTTGCAATACCTTATCATGGCTTGCACTAAGCGGGGGTTGTCTATCTTGTCCATTTTGTATGCAAATTTATGCTATATGTTTGAATATTGTTATTTTTTATTCTACATGGCATAAGGGCGCAGCGGTTAAGCATAATGCTTTCCTGCGCTTATTTGTTATGATGAATGTAAAAATGGGTTATAACCTCTCGCCAATCCCTCCCCAATATTTCTACTCCTTTTCCTCTAACAGCAGCTTCACATCGCCTATCAGCTTTTGCACTTCGCCTGCGTTTAAGCCATCGTAAAAGCCGCGCACCCTGCCATAGCGGTCAACAAGCGAATAGTGCTTGTCGTGGATAAAATCTTTATCAATGCTCACACCTGCGGTATCGTCTTCTGCGCTTATCAGGTAGCTGTAGCGCGCCATATTGTAAAGCTGCTGTTTATCACCGGTTAAAAACATCCACTGCTTAGGATTAGCATCAAAGCGCAGGCTGTAGGCTTTTAGTGCCTTAACGGTGTCCCTTTTCGGGTCAACGGTGTGGCTTAGTATCATCACGTCATCATTGCCGTTAAATGCCTTATATACTTGGCTAAGGTTTTCGTTCATTTTGGGGCATATTCCTTTGCAGGTAGCAAAAAAGTAGGACACCACCACCACTTTGCCCTTTATGGTGGCTTCTGTAACGGTGTCTCCGTCTTGGTTGGCAAAGGCAAATTTGTGAACATGGTGGTTGCGGTCTTCGCCTAACACCGGCAATACATGTCTTTTTTGTGAACGGCTGGTATAATAATAATAGCTTAAAAAGGCTGCACTTAGCAGTATAAAAAAGGCTAAGAAAAATAGCCCCTTCCGTTGGTTTTTCATGCCGCAAAGTTAGGGGCAAATATTGAAATGTATTGTAAAATATAAGGCTGAAGATAAATACTATCTGTAATGGGCTTACATTTGTGGGTGGGTTAACTGCATTAAGTCTTAATTTTATCAAGCCGCAAAACTTTACCACAACATACATTTACAGCATGAATTTTTTGACCGTAATATTAGAAATATTAAAATACACCATACCGGCAGCGGTGGTAATGATAGGCACATCGGTGATAGTGCGCCGCTTTTTGGTAGAAGAAACGCGTAAAAAGCAATTAGCCGTGTTTCAAGACGTGCAAGATACCACCCTGCGCCTTCGGCTGCAAGCCTACGAGCGGCTTATCATTTTTTTAGAACGTATGCAGCCCATTCAGCTGCTGCCCCGCGTATATGAAACCGGCATGACAGTGCGCGACCTGCAACACAGTGCCACCTTTAGCATAATATCAGAATTTGAGCACAACCTGTCGCAGCAAATTTACACCTCTGCTGCTGCATGGGCTATGGTGCGTAGCGTTAAAGAGCAAACAATAAACATGATAAACAACTTAGGCGTATCGCTAAACCCCGATGCCCCCGCCCGCGAACTGCACGCCCGCATATTAGAATATTTGCTAAAAGACGGCACAAAATCTCCCATAGACATTGGCTTAGAACTGCTACACGATGAGGTTAGCCGCGTAATGAACTTCGGCACGTATTAGCAGGCTAAAATATCTACCATAAGCACAGAAACCGTCTATCATAAAACTAATCCACCTACTTCACCTTAATAATCCACTGCTCCGGGTCAAGGTTAATAATGCCTTGCCCGCTACTTTTAGAAATTTGGAATTTAACCGCAGTTTGCCCTTCGGCATTTTTACCCACCACGCCTATATTTTGCCCGGCAGTTACGTGCTGACCCTTAGTAACCGAAACCGATGACAGGTACGTATAAACCGTAAAAAAGTTACCATGCCTTATCATCACAATTTGCACATTGGCAGCATTCAAAATACCACTCACTGTGCCTTCAAACACCGCCCTAACCGGCGTATTGGGTAGCGTACATATATCTATGCCGCTATTGTCCACCATCACATTTTGCTCCACTTGGTGGCGGTGCTTGCCAAAGTGGTCGCAAATATACCCCTGCGTTACAGGCCAATACAGCTTCCCTTTATTGCCCTCAAAATTGTCGGCAAGGGCGGCATCGGTGGGGGTTAGCATTTGGGCATTTTCAGCAGAAGCGGTATGGCTGCGTGCCCTGCCGGTGCCGGGAGTTTTCACATCTGGGTTGGGGTTGCCGGCAGGGGGCTGTTGTTGCTTGTTTTTGAGTGCTAACTCGCGGGCTTTGCGATTGGCTTCTTCCATTTCCCGCGTAATAATGGCTTGAATTTGGCGATTAATAAGGTCGGCTTGTCTTTTATTTTGCTTAATTTGGTTTAGCAATTCGCTTTCTTTACCCTTCAGTTCTTTCATAGCCGTGTTGGTTTGGTTCACGTCTTCTTGCAGTGCGTTTTTCTCTTCTTTTTCAGACATTAGCAGCTTATCTTTTTCAGTTTTCACTTTGCTAAGTTCTTCTATCTTAACGCCTATTTGCCTTTTCGTTTCCACTATTTGCTCTACCTGCTCTTTGCGGTAGTCTCTAAATTTTTTAAGGTATTTCATGCGCCTTATGGCATCGTTAAAGTTGGCAGCCGAAAACAAATAGGCGAGCATACCATAAGAACTACGTGAAGCATAAGCATATCTTATAGACTGCGCATAGCGCGTTTTCAGGTAAACCAATCGCTTTTGCAAATTGTCTATTTCCCGAGACGATGAGTTAATGTTATGGTCTATATCGTCTATTTCATCGTTAATGTTTGCTATCAGCCTTTGCCGCTGTGCCAGCTTATATTGTAAAGCTTTCAGCTGCCCCAAAGTGGCAGTTTTGTCATTTTTTATATCTGCTAATTGACGCTCTGTTTCGCGGATAGCGTCTTGCAATTCCCTGCGTTTGCTTTCTAACTGTGCCTTTGTGGGATTACCTTGCTGGGCATATACCCCCACATACCCGCTCAGGCACAAGCTCAAACTAAGGATAAATAGCCAAAATATTCTCATCAACCCGTAATTACGGGGCAATATACATAATATTACCCATCTATACTCGTTAAAATAACTATGCTAAATTCATTCTACCACCGCTTACATTAACCATTATCCATTCGCCATTAATCATTACCTTTGCAGGTATGAACACAGAGGAATTATATGGCAAAGCGTTAGAGCTACAGTTTTTAAGCATGGAAGAAGGGCTGCATCTGTTTGAACATGCCCCCCTTGCCGAGCTAATGTTTGTGGCGGATAAGCTGCGCCAAAAGCACGTGCCGCACGGCTATGTAACGTGGATAATAGACCGCAACGTAAACACCACCAATGTGTGTGTGGCAAACTGTAAGTTTTGCAACTTTTACCGCATACCCGGTCATCCGGATGCTTATATTACCGACTTAGAAACCTACAAAAAAAAGATAGAAGAAACCTACCGCTACGGCGGCGAGCAACTGCTGCTGCAAGGCGGACACCATCCGGGCTTAGGCTTAGCATATTATACCGACCTGTTCAAAACCCTTAAAAGCCACTATCCTAATCTGAAGCTACACGCCTTGGGTCCACCCGAAATAGCCCACATCACTGCTTTGGAAAAAAGCACGCATACCGAAGTGCTAAGCGCGCTCATAGAAGCCGGATTAGACAGCCTGCCCGGTGCAGGTGCCGAAATACTGAACGATAGGGTGCGCCGCTTAGTGTCAAACGGTAAATGCGGTGCCGATGAATGGCTTGAAATAATGAAAGTAGCCCACAAATTAGGGCTAACCACAAGTGCCACCATGATGTTTGGACATGTAGAAACATTAGAAGAGCGCATGGAGCACCTGATAAGGCTGCGCGAAACGCAAGCCCAAAAGCCCGCGGGTGCCAAAGGCTTTTTAGCCTTTATAGCATGGACTTTTCAAGACGTGGACACACTGCTTAAAAAAATAAGAGGCACTAAAAACCTGACCACCAGCGAAGAATATATACGCATGGTGGCTATTAGCCGGATAATGCTGCCCAATATTACCAACATACAAGCCTCGTGGCTAACGGTAGGCAAAGCTGTGGCGCAAGCCTGCCTGCACGCCGGTGCCAACGATTTTGGCTCCATTATGATAGAAGAAAATGTGGTGAGTGCTGCCGGTGCGCCCCACCGCTTTACTGCAAAGGGCATTCAAGACGCTATACGCGAAGCCGGCTTCACCCCCCGCCTCCGCAACCAACAATACGAATTTAGAGAAATTCCCGCCAACATAGTGGAGCAAACGATTACGTATTAACCCCCCCTCAAAACCGCATGGCTTCGCGCTTTAGTTTTGGCAGATTGTGGGGGAGGTGGAGGGGTTGCGGGTATTTAGCGGTATAATTCCCTTTATCCTCACTGCATTACTTTAGTGGCTCAAACAATTTTTTGATGCTTTAGTGTGCATTATGTGCATTTATTTTACCTTTGTCTCTATTCATTTTTGAACTAAAAATTAATTTTTAAGCCATACCGCCATGAAAATAAAGTATGCAACCCCCTTATTAGCATTGCTATTTCAGCTTATGTGTGTTTTACCGGCTTTTGCGCAAGCTCAAAAGCCCCCCCTTCGTCCATCGGAAGAGGCAATGGAACGCCGTAGAATAAAAGGCGAATACACCGCATTCAGAAAAAAGATAGTTGCGCTGCCCCAATTTGCCGAAGAACGCAAAAGAATACCCGCTTTGCAACGGCAAAACAAAGGAGCGCAAATAAAAGTAATACCCACCATAGACAGCACTGCCGACACAGACGATAAAAACCTGACCGGCTATATCACCCAAGTGATAGGCGACAATGCCGTGAACGTATATGAAATTACCTATAACCGAGCAGACGGCACCATTACGCAAGTAAAAGCCACCGGAGACGGCGAAAAGCCCGAAGCCAAGCCCGCCCCCGCCAAGCCCTCAAAAGCACAAGCCACCAAGCCTAAGAAAAAAACCGATGACGATGCCGATGACGAAGATACTGAAGAAGACGAACCCTCCGCTAAACCCGGAAAAAAGAAAGATAAAGAAGAAGAATAGTTATCTTTTTTTAAGCATCACATCGCCCAAAAATGTCCATTACGCAGGCAAGTTCAATTTCACAGCCATTGAAAGAAGCGTTTCCGGCTTTAAGGAGAGCAGCAGAGGCTGACCGACATTAAACCCCTACCCACCCCAGCCCTCTCTGTCTAAGCTGCGGTATTGAATGGCTTCGGCAAGGTGTTCGGGCTTAATGGTTTCGGAGGCATCAAGGTCGGCAATGGTGCGGGACACTTTTAATATGCGGTCATAAGCCCTTGCGCTAAGGTTTAGGCGTTCCATGGCGGTTTTAAGCAGGTTTTGGCACACCACGCTAAGGGTGCATATTTCTTTTAGCTGTTTGCTGGTCATTTGGGCATTGCAGTAGATGCCTTGCCCTTGGTCATAGCGGGAGGCTTGCCGTTCACGGGCTGCTATTACGCGGGTTCTTATGCTATCGCTGTTTTCAGCTACGCGCTTGCTTGATAGCTCGCTAAAGGCTACCGGGGTAACCTCTACGTGCAGGTCTATACGGTCAAGCAATGGTCCGCTTATTTTGTTCAAATAC
>RGMU01000085.1 GCA_010021705.1 Chitinophagia bacterium
TTTGACCCCGGGTCCTTTTTTATGCCCCCCGCCCGACGAGGTATCCATTTCTGCCATAGTACGCTATTTTTAAAAGTTAGATAATGGTTGTGTCTATTTGTTTGTTTATTTATTTAGCTCCTTCGCCGTTGGCGGCTGCGGTGCCTGGTGGAATTTCTTTTAAGTTGGTAATTAAATTGAACTTAAATATTTTCCAGTGTTCTAATGTTTTGATGACTGTGCTAATAACGGGATAGTTGGCACCGCCATCGGCTTTGATGCAGATGCGCAGGGCGGGGTTTGAGTTTCTGGCGGCGCGTATCCATAGGGCAAGTTCGTTGGCATCGTTGTTAGCGGTGTCTGTGGGTATGCCGGGTAGTCCATCGTTTACTTTACTTTTGTCGGTATTTTCAGACTGCTGAAGGTAGGCTTTAAGCCCGTTTAGCGGAACACCGATAGAAGAACCAAGAGCAAAAGTGTTGATTTCTTCTTTGGTTAAGTTTAGTTTTTTTTCATCGTTTACAGACTCTATAAGGTCTTTTCTTTTTAGCTTGTTGTCTATGGAAAAGAATATTCTGCCTTTTTTGTCTATGGTAAGTAGCATTACGTCTTTATCGGGTATGGGTGTAACCTGAATAGACGCAGGCGTTACCACCACTACCGGTTCTTCGGGCTTAAACTTAGTAGCCAGCATAAAGAACGTAAGTAGTAAAAACGCAACATCGCACATGGCTGTCATGTCTATGTTGGTACTTTTACGGGGGAGTTTTGCGTGTGGCATATTTAATGACTTGCTATTTACAAATAAGACTCACGGAAATAGAATTTCCATAAGTCTTACCTAAAAAAGTGAAAAAAATTATTTGTAGTTGCCGGTGAAGCTTTGCGTAAGGGTAAAACCGCTTTCGTCTATGCCATAAGTGATACCATCTATAATGGTGGTAAAGAAGTTGTAGGCAATGATAGCAAAGAAAGAGGTGCTGATACCTAAAGCGGTGTTGATAAGAGCTTCAGAGATACCATTTGCTAACGCACCTGCATCTGGAGCACCGGCTTGACCCATAGCTTGGAATGAGCGTATCATACCTAATACCGTACCGAATAGCCCTAATAGAGTGGCGCAAGAGGCGATAGTGGAAAGGAATACAAGGTTTTTTTCTAACATAGGCACTTCTAATGCAGTGGCTTCTTCAATTTCTTTTTGAATGTTAGCTACTTTTTGGTCGGTGTCTAAGTCTGAATTGCCTATCATTTCGTCATATTTCAATAGACCGGCACGCATTACGTTGCCCACAGAGCCGCTTTGTTTGTCGCATTCTGCGATTGCAGCTTTCACGTTTTTGTTGGCAAGTTCATATTGTACTTTTCTTACGAATTGGCTACCGTCCATTTTGCCTTTTGCACTCATAATGGTTAGTGCACGCTCAATAATGAAGGAAAGAAGGGTGAATAGCGTACCCATTAATATAGGCACCACAAAGCCACCGGAATACATGGTAGCCATAATGTTGCCGGGTTTTGGTTTTTCTTTGGTAGCACCGTCAATAAAGTTGTCCGGATTGCCCAATACAAAGTTGTATAGGAGTATTGCTACGCCAACACAAACGGCTACAATGATAAAATTGAGCCAAAAATTGTTGTTGTTTCTCGGTTTGCCCGCTGATGCACTACCTGCTGTAGATGTTTTTGGAGCTGCTTTTAATTCTGCCATAATTTAAGCGAATTGATTGGTTGTATAAATTAATTTTTGTGCTTAATGCTATTTGGTGTGCAAAGATAGATTTATGGTACTAAAAAACAATTTATAGGGATAAATTATTTTACTGTTAACACTAATGTAGGGAATTATTATACCTTTAGCGCGTTTTTACTGACCTTTAATTTTCACAACTATGGCGGTTTTAGAAGAAAGCTATGACGAGAGTAGTATTAAGTCTTTAGACTGGAGAGAGCACATACGGCTACGCCCCGGCATGTATATTGGGAAATTAGGGGACGGCAGTAGCCCTGATGACGGCATATATGTGCTGGTGAAGGAGGTGATAGATAACTCTATTGACGAGTTTGCGATGGGGCAAGGCAAAAAGATAGAGCTAAAAGTGGCAGACGGCACGGTAACGGTGCGGGACTATGGCAGGGGGATACCATTAGGCAAGGTGGTGGAGGTGGTGAGTAAAATAAACACCGGTGCTAAATATGACAGCAAGGCGTTTCAAAAGTCGGTGGGGCTGAATGGTGTGGGTACAAAGGCAGTGAATGCGCTTAGCAAGCGGTTTACGATAGCGTCTTATAGAGACGGTAAGTGCAAAACTGCGGTGTTTGAAAAAGGTATATTGGTAAAAGAAGAACCTGAAACGGATACTAAAAGTGCGAATGGTACTTTTGTGTCGTTTGTGCCTGATGATACAGTATTTAAGAATTACCATTTTTTTCACGAATATCTTGAAAATCAGGTGTGGAACTACTGCTATCTTAATGCCGGGCTTCAAATTATATATAATGGTAAAACGTATATCTCTAAAGCGGGTTTGCTTGATTTGCTAAGCCGGCATACCAATCCTGAAACCATACGCTACCCCATTATACACCTTAAAGGGGCAGATATTGAAGTGGCTATTACGCACAATGGAGATTATGGCGAAGACCTATATTCGTTTGTAAACGGACAGCACACTACGCAGGGAGGCACGCACCAAGCTGCCTTTAGGGAGGCGTTTGTAAAAACTGTGCGCGAGCATTTTAAGAAAGACTATGATGCGGCAGACATAAGGCAGAGTATATGTGCTGCCATTGCCATAAAAATACAAGAGCCTGTGTTTGAGTCGCAAACGAAAACAAAGTTGGGTTCGCAGCACTTGCATGAGGGCGGGCAAAGCGTGAGGGCGTTTATTAATGATTTTTTGGGTAAAGAATTAGATAATTATTTGCATAAAAATCCTGCCACCGCAGAAGCCCTTAAAAAGCGCATAGAACAAAGCGAAAAGGAACGCAAAGAATTGTCGGGTATTAGAAAAACTGCCAACGAAAGGGCTAAAAAAGCCAACCTGCATAATAAAAAGCTAAGGGACTGCCGTATTCACCTCAATGAAGAGCCACCGAACAACAAAACGAAGGACTTATTTTTGCTAAAACAGCAAGAGTCAACGCTTTTTATAACAGAGGGTGATAGTGCCAGCGGGTCAATCACTAAAAGCCGTAATGTGGAAACACAGGCGGTGTTTAGCCTACGCGGAAAGCCGTTAAACTGCTTTGGGTTAACGAAAAAGATTGTGTATGAAAATGAGGAGTTTAACCTTTTGCAGCACGCGCTTAATATTGAAGACGGTATAGAAAATTTACGTTATAAAAACATTGTTATAGCCACCGATGCCGATGTGGACGGTATGCACATACGGCTGCTGATAATGACTTTTTTCCTGCAATTTTTCCCTGACCTTGTGAGTGGCAACCACGTATTTATTTTGCAAACACCGCTTTTTAGGGTGCGTAACAAAGCCAAAACCATCTATTGCTACAACGAAGCCGAAAAGCAAAAAGCAATGAAGGAAATAGGGGCTAAAGCTGAAATAACGCGCTTTAAGGGATTGGGGGAAATAAGCCCCGATGAGTTTGCGCTGTTTATAGGGGAGAACATGAAAAAAGACCCCGTGTTGCTAAGCCATGAAGCGCAAATACAAAAGCTATTGGAATACTACATGGGCAAAAACACCCCGCAACGCCAAGCCTTTATTATTGACAACCTTGTGGTGGAAAAAGACATAGTAGAAGAGGCTATGGAGGTGGGGTAGTGGGCTTATAGGTTGCAAGGTTTGAGGGATATAAAATGTAGAAGGCAGGTAAGAATACCCGCCTTCTTTTTATCTTATTTAAAACTAAAAAATGTACCCATATTTTTACTCTACGTTTAGTAGAAGAGTTTTGCTGCTACCGGATGCGCCGCGAATGGTAATATAATAAGTGCCGGCACTAAGCCCTGATAAGTCTATGTCTTTTTTGTTGGTGCCGAGTTCTAATTGCCAAGCTAATTGCTTAATGGTTCTGCCGGTAACGTCAAATAGGGTTATTTGAGTTTCTTCTTGGGTTGTGGCATTAAAGGCTACGGTGCAAGCGGAGTGTGCCGGATTGGGAAACAGCTGCAAAGGAGCGTCTTGGGCAGAAAAATCGTTGATGCCTACATTATAACCTATGCGTATAATGGCATATCCCCATATTGTAACGTTTTTACACTTACCGCGGTCTATCACTTCGCATTTTACGGAGTCCCGGTCGCGTAGGCGATTGCTTACATAGTAGTTGAGTATAGCTCCGGTTACGGGGTAGCCGTTAACATACCATTGATAAGATAGGCTTGAAGAGCCGTTGGTTACGGTGGCTGTAAAATTGGCGTTTGTGCCGGGAAGTACTATTGTGCCGGGAGAAATGTGTATGCTAACGGTAGGCAAAATATAGGGCAATACCCATAGTTTGCGCCTTACCACTAAGGTATCTACAAGCCTGCAACGGTAGCTGCTGGCGAAATAGCATTTTACGGAATCTCCGGGATTGGGAATGTAGTTAAAATAGGTGCCGTAGCCGCGTGTAACACCGTTTACTTTCCACCAGTATTCGGGAGTTAATCCGGGATAGGTGGAGTTGGCAGTAAGGCTGATATGGTCGCCTGCGCAAAGGGTGTCAGCGGGGCTGGCACTTACGGTTAGGGTAGGTGTTGCATAATTCAGTACGCGGATAGTAAAATAGCCGGTATCTAACGAGAAGGCGCGGCAGGTGGCATTACTTGCCATTTCTACCATTAGCCTGTCGCCATTTGTGGGGGTATAGGTAAAGGTGCTTGAGGTTGCACCTATATATAAGCCGTTTTTCCACCACCTGAATGCAGGCGATGTGCCACCGTTTATTACGTTGGCGGTGAAGGTAACTGCCATGCCGGTACAAGCTGTATCACCGGAACTTGCCGTGATGCTCACATGCGGCGTAACGGTGGGCGTAACGCTCATAGTTTGGGTGGCACTTGCTATGGCAGGCGTGGCGCAAGCGGCGTTGCTGATTACCCTAAGCGTTACCACATCTCTGTTAACAGGTATGTAGCTATATACCCTGCCGGTGTCCACCAATATACCATTAATTATCCATTGGTAAATGGGGGTTGTGCCTCCGTTGGTTATGGATGTGGTGATATTTGCCCTTGTGCCTTCACACATGGGCATTGTAGGGCTAACGGTATAGCTTGCGGTAGGGGTAACGTTGTTTAGTACGTTGATAGTGCGGGTTACGCGGCAGCCGGTGGGTAGGGTGTAAGAAATGGTAGCACCTCCTGCTGCATTGCCGCGCAACACACCGGTGGTACTATTAATTGTAGCAATGGAAGTGGGGTTACAAGCCCATGTGCCGCCGCTTGCGCTGTCGGTCATGGTGGTGGTGCTTGATAAGCACACATAAGCTGCACCGCTAATGCTTGCCGGCATGGGGTTTACGATTACGGTTGTGATGGCTGTGTCTGGGCAGCCGGCTGAATTGTAGCCCCTTACGGTATATACGGTGGTAACGGTGGGTGTGGCAATTACAGATGCTGTGTTGGTGGTAGCTAATCCGGTTGCGGGGCTCCATTGGTAAGAGCCTCCGGTGCCCGCTCCTGCGCCTATCAGTACCACGCCGCTACCGTTGTTGCAGATAGAGGTGGAGGTAGGCGATACGGTAATAGACGGTGCAGAACAGTTGTTGATGACGCAATAAAAATCGTAGGTCTGTCCCCAATCTGCGGTGCAGGGTGCGCCGGTGCTTGCTTGCGATAGCATAACGCGCATGTGCAAGTTTGTACTAACAGCAATGCCGGTAAACGGCACTACGATAGAGTAGGTCATGGTAGATGTGCCGGGATTCCATGTTTGGGTGCTACCTGCCATTTCGGTGGTTTCGTAAGTGTTGTTGCTGTTCCAGTCTATATATGTAGTAACATAAGCGGTGGAAACAGCCGAGCCGCGCGTAAGGTTAAGGTTAAACATGCCACCGGGAGGCACGGCAACGCCCATACTCGTAAAATTGTTGAAGTAGGTGTAGCCTGCACCGGAGGTAGAACCACTGGCGCAAGTGCCACCTGAAACAGATATAGTAGATGTTACACCCGTACCTGAAGCCGTGATGGCTGAAAAATATTGATTGCTGCAAAAGCTGGTATAGGTGGGTGCGGAGGTGGCACTGCACTGTGCATTTATTTTGTTACCGTTGGCTAAAAGCAATAATACTGCTACCAAAGCATGGGTAAAAGGGCGAAAGGAGTGTTGAAAACGCATAAGCATGGATTAATATCAATAGCAAAGGCAAAAGTAACAAATAATTTGGCTATTTATTACACCAAAAACACTTAGAACGATATTTTTTTCAACATGCTTTATTTTCCCGATAATTTTTATACTCGTTGGGTGGTTTTGATTAACCGGTAGGCAATGATGGGGTGGTGGGCAAGAAGGATTAATTGCCTTAATTTAGGGTTAATAAATGAGGCAAAACGCCTGTATGCCATTAAAAACTTTAGGGCTGTTTTGCTATTCCAATAAGTAGGTATATATTTCGCTTTATTAATTTACTATATCAAAAAATA
>RGMU01000086.1 GCA_010021705.1 Chitinophagia bacterium
ACAAGCGAAGCGAAAAGCCTCCCGCAGCCCCATAGCCGGGCACCGCAGGCGGTTCAAAAAACTCTATCGTTGCGCCTGGTATAGCCTTTGCTTTTTCCTCCAATTCTTCTATAATTTGCTTAGCAGAATGTGCTCGTTCCGTCCAGCCCTTGAGTTTAATAAGGCATGTGCCGGCATTAGAACCGCGTCCTTCTGTCAGCACCTCATAGCCCGCCAAAGAAGAAACAGAGCTTACGCCTTCCGCGCTTTGCACAATGTGCTGTAATTGGCGAGAAATATCATTGGTACGCTCAAGCGTAGTGCCAGGCGGTGTTTGAATAATCGCATAAATCATGCTTTGGTCTTCATTCGGTATAAAGCCGGTAGGCAAAACTTGCGATACTGCCCATATACCAACGCAAAAAGCTATTAATATACCAAAAGTGATAGTCCATTTGTCAACTATCAGCTTCAAAAGGCGGGCGTAGCTTTCGGTTACACCGTCAAACCAATTATTAAATCCGTCTAATACGCTATTAAGCACTGTTTTTTTGCGGGGCACGCCATGCGTATTTTTTAATATCATGGCACATAGTACAGGAGTAAGCGTTAATGCCACCAAGCCGGAAATTACAATAGAGGTAGCCATTGTAACCGAAAACTGCCGATAAAACACCCCAACCGGACCCGACATGAAAGCAACAGGGATAAATACTGCTGCCATTAACAAAGTGATAGCGATAATGGCTCCGCTAATTTCGCCTAATACTTTTTTTACCGCTTCTAAAGGGCTTAGGTGGTCTGTTTCCATTTTACTGTGCACCGCTTCCACCACAACAATAGCATTATCCACCACAATGCCTATTGCCATTACCAACGCAAAAAGCGTAATGAGGTTGATAGTAAGCCCAAACAACTGCATAAAGAAAAATACCCCTATTAAAGATACCGGTACGGCAAGCGTTGGAATGAGCGTGGAACGCCAGTCTTTTAAGAACAAAAACACTACCGCAGCCACTAATATAAAGGCTTCAACAAGGGTGTGTATCACCTTTTCAATAGACGCATCTAAAAAGGTAGATACGTCATAGCTTATTTGATAATCCATACCGGCGGGGAAAGACCTTATTTTAAGCTCTTCTAATTTAGCTTTCACTTCTTTTATCACCTCGCTGGCGTTACTGCCATAAGTTTGTTTAAGCACTATGGCAGCAGAGAGATGCCCGTCCATATTAGAGTAAATATCGTAAAACTCGCTTCCTAACTCAATGTCTGCAATGTCTTTAAGGTGCAGCAACTCTCCATTAGGGTTTGACTTGATAATTACGTTTTCGTACTGCTCCGGCTTGTTATATTGCCCCTGATAGGTAAGTACATACTCTAAAGATTG
The DNA here is from genome assembly GCA_010021705.1 of Chitinophagia bacterium. Taxonomy (GTDB): domain Bacteria; phylum Bacteroidota; class Bacteroidia; order Chitinophagales; family Chitinophagaceae; genus RGMU01. Next base: position 1,370 of record RGMU01000086.1, read on the forward strand.
AGAACGCTTGCCGGTTGCCTGCCCTATACGTCCCGGAGAGCCTATAACGCTTTGCTGCGCCAATGCTTCCATTACCTCATCGGTTCCTACATTATAAGCCCGCATACGGTCAGGTTTTAACCAAACACGCATGGCATAAGACCGGGTACCTAATACGTCTGCACTGCCCACACCATTAATCCGAATTATCTCAGGTATAAGGTTTACACTGGCAAAATTGCACAAAAATTTTTCATCTGCATTGGCATTTTTGCTGTAAAGGTTTACATACAAAAGCATATTGGGCGAAGTATAGCTTACAATCAGCCCCTCCCTTCGTACCAGTTCCGGCAAGCGGTTTGTAATTTGCTCAACGCGGGTTTTAACTTTAACCATTGCCTGATTGGGGTCTGTACCCAAGTCAAACACTACCTGAATAGTTGCCTCTCCGGCACTTGTGGCATCCGAAGTCATGTATTTCATGCCCGGAGCACCGTTAATCGCTCTTTCTATTGGAATAAGTACTGAATTAACCAGTACTTTGGCACTTGCACCGGGATAGCTTATACTCACTACCACCATTGGCGGAGCAATAGCAGGGAATTGCGAAACCGGAAGTGAGGTCAAAGCAAGTATCCCCATAAAGATTATGCTCAAAGATAGTACTATGGCAAGTACCGGTCTTTGAATAAATTTTTTAAACATTTTATAGTTGATTTTTAAGGGTTAAATTATTCAGCGTGTACTTTTAGTTTGCCTAATAGTGTTTTAGGGTCTTTGTATTCGTAGGCAATCACATCATTGTCTTTTACCTTACGAAGCCCCTCTAACAATATTTTATCTGTTTCTGATAAGCCGGAGCTAACCACATAAACATCTTCCATATCTGCACTAATAGTGATTTCTTTTGACATCACTCGGTTGTCATTACCCACCACATAAACATATTTTTTGTCTAAAATTTCAAACGTAGCTTTTTGTGGAATAAGCAGTGCATTTTTTATGGGAGAGTTTAAGCGTATGTTGCCCGTTTCTCCATGCCTAAGCAAGCCTTTTGGATTAGGGAAGGTGGCACGGAAAGGGATATTACCTGTTTGGTTGTCAAAATCTGCCTCAATGGTTTCTACCACACCCGGATAGTCAAACATCTTGTTGTTTGCCATTAGCAGCGTGGCAACGTGGTTGTTGGTGTCTGCCTTGCTTTTATAGTCCAAATACTCGGCTTCGGGCACATTAAAATAAACCCACATTTTGCTGTTGTCAGACAGTGTAGTCAGTAAATCACCTTCAGCCACGAGGCTACCTTGCCTCACCTGAAAGCGGTCTATAATACCGTCAAACGGTGCGCGCACTTCGGTAAATTGCAGATGTGCCTTTGTAAGTGCCACTTCTGCTTTTGCTTTATCTAATTTGGCTTTTGCCAATGCCAACTCATTTTTAGATACCACATTTTTGTCGGTAAGCACCTGTGTATTTTGGTACTCTATCTCGGCAAAATTTACTTCTGCCTCTGCCTTTTGTAGTTCAGCTTGGTATATACGGGGCATAATTTGAAAAAGCATTTGCCCTTGTTTCACCATTTGCCCTTCGTCTATATATATTTTTTCTATATAGCCCCTTTCCAATGCCCTTAGTTCTATGTGGCGAATGGCTTTTATTTGGCATACATATTGGTTTACAATGCACGTATCCATTTTTAAAGGCTTTGTAACCGACAGCTTGGCTTCTACTTCTTTTTCCTTTTTTTCAGGGGTGCAGCTTGCGTAGCATAAAAAGCCAAGTACGCCAACAAGCATAATAATTTTTTTCACTTTATTTTGTTTTAGATAATAATAACTTTTGAATTTTAATCGCTGTAAAATTGATAGAATTGCAGCTAAAGCTTAGAGTAAGCCTCCTTAGCATACCTGCTGTGGAATGTGATTAATAGCATATATGCCCGCTGTGGTTAACGGGGGATATGCGGAAACCAAAAAATAGCTATCAAATGCGTATTACCCGCAACAGAATAAAGCGGGCAGAAGATAAATAAGCAAAATGCTTATTATAGCCAAAGCATAGCAAATGCTGTAAGCGGCTGAAGCCGTCATTCGCAAGCAATGCAGGCGTAGGGAAAGCCTTTGTGTGAACAAGTGTTTTTTTGAGAAGGTTTAGTTCGTCCTGGTCGTCCTCGTCATCGGTAGGCTCTATGCTATCTGTGCCTTCGTCATCATCGGCATACTCTCTAAAGGTAAGTGATAATTTGGGTGAATGCACGCTAACCGGCGCACCGGCAACAGCTATGGCATGGTAACTACTCTCATGGCTAATAGGCTTTCCCGGCAGCGCAGGAGCGTGCATAAAATGCCAACCGCCCATGAAACACGCGCCAAGTGATAGTAACAGCCTAATGAACCATATCATTTTCACGCTACAAAACTACATCTTAAACACCAATTTACAGTTGTTTGAAAAAGTTAAATATAAGGAACGGCAGATTTAGGGTAGTTCCGGTCAAGGTATAAAAAATTATACTCTTGGGTTTGTCTTGTCCTAAAATCCTGCAAATCTTGATTATGACAATGCGCAATTACCCATTTCTTTCTCCTATCAAAGTGGCAGATGTGGCGTGCAATATTTTCACATCTACGTAAGTGCCCGGAGCCTCATCGGCATGGGTTTTAGGAAACACCACCATTTTGTTTTGCGAGTTTCTGCCACACCAATCGGTAGCACTGCGCTTACTATCGCCTTCAATTAGCACTTGGCATACCGTGCCCACGTCTTGGGCATAGCTTTGGCGGGAGTGTTGGTTTTGCAGGTCTATAATTTCGTTTAAGCGTCTTTTTTTCACATCTTCCGGCACATCATCGGTAAACCTGCGGGCAGCAAGCGTGCCAGGGCGCTCACTATAGGCAAACATATATGCCATATCAAATTTTACGGCTTCCATAAGCGAAAGCGTATCTTGGTGTTCTGCCTCCGTTTCGCTGCAAAAGCCCGTAATAATATCAGTACTAAGCCCGCAACCCGGTATAATTTCCCTAATCCGGCTCACTTTGTGCAAATACCATTCGCGGGTATAGGTGCGGTTCATGTGTTGCAAAATGCGGGTATTACCGCTTTGCACCGGCAAGTGAATATAGTTGCATATATTAGGATAAGCTGCCATGGTATGCAGCACCTCATCGGTAATGTCTTTCGGGTGCGATGTGCTGAAGCGTACCCTTAGCAAAGGCGATAGGTCTGCCACACTGCTCAATAGCTTAGCAAACGTGATGGGTGCACCATCAATAGGGCTGTAATAATAGCTATCCACGTTCTGCCCCAATAGCGTTACCTCTCTATATCCTGCGTCAAACAAGGCTTGGCACTCACTTACTATACTGCCGGCATCACGGCTACGTTCCCTACCCCGTGTAAACGGCACCACGCAAAAGGTGCACATGTTGTTGCAGCCCCGCATTATGCTCACAAACGCAGATATGCCATTGCTCTGCAACCTCACCGGTGATATATCGGCATACGTTTCCTCCCTGCTTAGCAATACGTTTACGGCTTTTTGCCCGCCTTCTGCTTCTGCCACCAAAGACGGTAAGCTCCGGTACGCATCCGGACCCACTACTATATCTACCAACTTCTCTTCCTCCAAAAATTTGGCTTTTAACCGCTCTGCCATACACCCTAATACGCCTATCAGCATACTTGGCTGCTGCTCCTTTATTTTACGGAACGATTGCAAGCGATTGCGCACCGTTTGCTCGGCTTTTTCACGTATAGAGCAGGTGTTCAGCAATACAAGCTGCGCTTCTTCAAAACGGGGCGTGGCGGCATAGCCTTCGCTTTGCAGTATGGAGGCTACAATTTCACTGTCGCTAAAGTTCATTTGGCAACCGTAGCTTTCTATATAAAACTTTTTTTTATTAATTTGTCCCGCAACATCTGCCTGCGGAGCGTAATAGGCTTCGCCCTGCCTTGCTTCATCTATATATTTTTGCTCCATTACTGCCATTATGGCTGCAAAGGTAGCAATAAATATGCTATTCCCATTTAAACACCCTACCGGCTATTATATAAAGCCCTATACCCCAGCACACAATAATAAGCATATCGGTGCGAATTTCCCATAGCGATGCCCCTTCGTAAGATATTTTTCTTAGCGCATCGTTAAGATGGGTAAGCGGTAACGCCTTGCAAAGGGGCTGTAGCCATGCCGGAAAATTATCTATGGAAAAAAATGTACCCGCCAATAAAAATTGAGGCATCGTAACCAAGTTGGATATAGGCGGTATGGCACTTTCGCTTTTGGCTATAGAACTGATGATAAACCCAAAGCCCATAAACACCAATAGCCCCATAGCGCATACAAGTAGCATTTGCAGAAACGTATAAATGCCATGTATGAGTGTAAAATCAAAGGCATAGTGCCCTATAGATATAATAACAACAGACCCCATTAATTGGAATAACATACGCGAAATACCCTCGCTGATAACAATAATTTCCCGCTTAACGGGAGTAGCAAAATACCGTTTCAGTACAAGCGTTTGTCGTAAATTAAAAAACACAAATGCCGTTCCAAACACCCCGGATGCCAAAAGAGAAAAACTTAGCTGCCCCGGTAATATAAAGTCTATTGTTTTATATTCCCTTGCTTTCGTTTCAACTAAGTTTACGGCAATTAAGTCTTCGGTACGGCTTCTAATTTCAGGGTCAAGGTTTTGCACAACGCTTACCAATATGTTTTCTAACTGCCGTGCCTTGTCGGCTTCTGCATTGGCTGCCAATACGGTTACTTTATAGGCAGGCTGGTTTTCTTTATGCCGCGCGCTAATTTTTAGAGCAGCCGTTATATCGCCTTCGTTTAGCCACTTATGTAGCTGCGCAGTATCGGTAGGTTGCCTCCATTTAATAACTTCTACATGGTGAAGAATGCTATAAAGGGCATTGTTGGTATCACAGTCAGGCGCAGCGGCAACGGTAATTCTAAATCGCCCTCCATTCCCCAAAAAACCAAATACTAAAATAAAAATTAAAGGAAAACCAATAGTAAAAACTATGGCAGACGGACTCTTAAAAATACCTTGCAAACTTGCCTTTACTAAGGCTTGCATGGCTTTCAAATTGCTATACTTCTCCATATTGGGCAGGAAGTTATTTACCCAACAAATGTAGCATATTCTTTATCAGCACAATACTATTTATCGGCATTTAAAGCTATTCTACCGTGTTTGTAATTAAATT
>RGMU01000087.1 GCA_010021705.1 Chitinophagia bacterium
GTATTGGCATATAGCAAAGCCGAGCAAGCAGAGTATTTTGACAGCCAAAAGGCGTATTGGGATGCTTATAGTGTGATGACCACTGCCCTTAACGAGGCTACGGAGAAGGGGTTGAGACAGGGCTTGCAACAAGGCTTGCAGGAAGGAATAGAGAAGGGCTTGCAGGAGGGAATAGAAAAGGGCTTGCAGGAGGGAATAGAAAAGGGCAAGGCAGAAGGTTTACAGGAGGGGGAGAAAATAGGAGAATATAAAGCCAAATTAGCTTCTGCCAAAATAATGTTAGATGTAGGCATTGACAAAGCAAAGGTAATGACTAAATTAGGGCTAAGCGAAAACGATATGGAAGGTTTAATTTAACTTGCCCCAATTATCTGTCATAAGCAGTTATTCCGCCTATGATATACATTTGTTTCTAAAAATCATCATAAAAATAATATAAGCGGTACCGGTAAAACACTTTTTAATGACCACTTCTGCCATATACCATCAGCATTACGAAAAGCTGAACGATGCTCAAAAAAATGCAGTGAACACCATATTCGGACCGGTGATGGCAATAGCCGGTCCCGGCACCGGTAAAACAGAAGTGCTTGCCATGCGGATAGCCAATATGCTGCAAAGCGATGCCCAAATTGCACCCGGTGAAATTTTATGCCTTACCTACACCGACGAGGCTACCAACAGCATGCGCAACCGTTTGCTCAAAATAATAGGCATTGAAGCGCACAAAGTACATATATACACCTTTCATGCGTTTTGCAACTCGGTTATTCAAGCCCATAGCGAATATTTTTCGCACCGCAACCTGCAAGTGATAGACGACTTAGAACGCACTGAAATAGTCAGAGACCTTATAAGCACCATAGACCCCGATAGCCCGCTTATGCGCTTTGCGGGCAACCTATATTATGATACCGCTAACCTAATCAGCCTTTTTCAGCTAATGAAAAGCGAAAACTATACACCACAACTCATTAGCCAAGCCATAGACAGCTATTTGGCCGACCTACCCAACCGAGACGAATATATTTATAAAAAAAGCGGCAGTGGCTATAAGAAAGGCGATGTAAAGCAAAAGCAGATAGATGAACAAACAAAGCGAATGGAAAAAACACGCGCAGCTGCCATGCTTTTCCCCGCTTATCAAAAAGCCCTTGACGACAAAGGCAAATACGACTTTGCCGACATGATACTGTGGGTAATAGCTGCCTTTGAAAAGCACGAGTGGATGCTCCAAACCTATCAGGAACGCTTCCAATATATATTGGTAGATGAGTTTCAAGATACCAATGGCGCACAAAACCACATTATAAACCTGCTAACTGCCGATGTGGACAGCCCCAACCTGTTTGTAGTGGGCGATGACGACCAAAGCATATTTGAATTTCAGGGGGCACGCCTCCAAAACATTATGGACTGCTATAAAAAGCACGAGGCTAGCATGGAGGTGATAGTACTTAAAGAAAACTACCGCTCCACGCAGCCTATACTAAACACCGTGATGGCGGGCATTGCCAACAACCAACTGAGGCTCATTAACCAACTTAACTACCTAGGCATAGACAAAAACCTTACCGCAGCACACCCTGTTTACCTTAACGCCCCGCCGGAACACCTGCCGATTCCAGAAATACACGCCTACTACAACGCTGAAATGGAGCTGATAGGCATTACGCAAAAAATAGCCCTATTGCAGCAGCAAGGCGTGCCCCTAAACAGCATTGCCGTGCTATATGCGCAGCACAAACAGGCAGATACACTGATAGCCCTGCTCCGGCGCAAAGGAATTCCGTTTAAAGTAAGAAAGCCTGAAAATATATTAGAAAACCACCTTATACAGCAAATATTAAACCTGCTAACCTACATCGATGAAGAAATAACAGACTCGTATAACGGAGAGCACCTGCTTTTTGAACTTATGCACGCCCCGTATTGGGGCATTGAGCCACAGTATATAGAGCTATTGGCATTGTACATTCGCAAGCATAATGCGCAACACGATGAAGAAGAACGCCTATACTGGCGCACTCTTATCCGCAATGCTAAGGTTGTTCATGAACTACTGCCACCCGAAGCCGCAGAGCGCGTCCTAAACTTAGGCAGTTTGTTAGACGATTGGCAGCAAACGCAAACCATAATACCGCTTACGCAGCTGTTAGAAACCATTTTGCACAAAGCGGGTATTTTAGACTATTTGCTGTTGAATGAGGGTTATCTGTTGCAGGTGCAGGTGTTACACACATTTATAGAGTTTGTAAAAAGCCTTGCAGAGCGCATACCGGTGCTGCGTATAGCCACATTGTTAGACAAAATAGACATCATGCGCCAAGAAAACATAGCTGTTCCGGCACAGCAAGTGGTGCAAAACGAAAGCGGTGTGCAGCTTTATACCGCCCACAGTGCCAAAGGGCATGAGTTTGAATATGTTTTTTTAATGGGCTGCAACGCCAAATTTTGGGAGAAAAAACGCGCCCCTGCCGGACGCTTTACCCTACCCGACACCCTTACCCACACCGCAGACAAAGAAGAAACACCCCAAGAAGAAGCAGCGAGAAGGCTGTTTTTCGTAGCCCTTTCCCGTGCCAAAAGACACTTGTATGTTTCCTACGCGTTGAACGATAAAAAAGGCGAAATACCTAAATCTGCATTTATAGACGAAATTAAGCCCGCCGCTCTTGAAAAACCCCAAGTGGTAGAGCAAGAAAAAGCCCTTGAAGACCTTATAATGCTATTGCAAGCAAAACCACTACTCACGCTGCAAACCGAAAATGAGCAGTATATAGACAGCGTGATAGAGAACTTGGTAATGAGTGCGTCTGCCCTATCGGCTTATTTAGAGTGCCCCATTGCGTTTTACTACAACTATATACTGAAAATTCCTTCCGTTACCAACGACAGTGCCGCTTATGGCAATGCTGTGCACGCAGCCTTAGAGCAATGGTACCGGCAAATGAGAAAGCAAAAAGGCGAATTTCCGGACTTGGAATTCCTTTTAGCCGTTTTTAATAAAGAGCTTAACAAAAGAAAATCGTTTTTTACCGATGTGCAGCTTAGCCGAAAAGCCCAATTAGGCAACAATACGCTTACCCAATATTACAATAACAATGTGCTAACCCTCAACACCAATGCCGAAACAGAATTTTCCATACCCACCTACGACTTAGAAGGCGTGCCCGTAATGGCGCGTATGGACAACGTAGCCACCGATAACACCCAAGTAGAAATTATAGATTACAAAACCGGCAACCCCGACAACATTGCCAAAGACCTAAAAGAACCCACCGAAGAAAAGCCCGCAGGAGGCAACTATTGGAGGCAAATGGCATTCTATAAGCTGGTGTTTGAAGCCCGCCCCGGTAATAGCAAAATTGTAGCAAGCGGCGCAATACACAGCCTTGCCCCGGACAAAGACAGGAACCTAAAAAACTACTACATACCCCTCTACCAAAAGGACACCGATGCCGTAAAAAAACTACTTACCAACAGCTACAATGCCATAAAAAACAAAACCTTTAGCCCCGGCTGCGGTGAAGAAACCTGCACTTGGTGCGCCTTCGTAAAAAGCTATGGATTGGTGGGGGTGAATGAGGAGGTGTAGGGGGGTATATGAAATGACAAATTGGTAAACTTGGGGTATGATTTACCGAAGCGGTATGCCAATCAGGAGAAGTTATCCACATAGATTTAGGCTCTGCGCAAGCCCAACAGATAAGGGATAGCTTGCTAATTGACGTAGTGCAAAACAAAAAAGGCTGCCCTATTAGACAGCCTTTTTTTGTTTTGTAGCAAAAGATATTAGAAATTTTCTGTATCATATTTTACGTTGGCTTTGTGGAGCATGGCTTGTTGAAGCATTTGCCCTATAAAGCTGTGCATTTGGTCTTCTTCGCTGTGCTTTAGCTGCATGGCTTCTTGGGCTTGTGCGGCAGGGTTAGCGGGTAGGCTATATCTGTTGAGAAGGGTTAGGAAAAACACGCCTGATTGCCCTTTAATGGCAGGCGATGTTTTACCCGGTGTAAAGCCGGCAGAGGTCGGCAGTGCTTAATGGCTGCCCTGATGCTTGTGCTATGGCTTCAAGGCTTTGTCCGTTATACTTTTTGGCTATCAGGTCGCCTTTCTTTTCTTCACGCAGGCGTTGCTCTAATTGAGCGCGGTTTAGCGAGTTGATGGGCATTAAGCCTTTAGGCATTACGCCTGCCAATTTTAGCACTACATATTTTTCACCATTAATTAAGAATGGTGCAACATCTTTAGACACATCGCCCACTTGGTGCTTATAAGCCCATCTAATCAATTCACGTGCTCCGCCAAGTCCTTCTATTGTATAGCTGCTTTGCTTAATGTTGGGTGCTTGCCTTACGCTTAGCTTGTCTTTGGCTACATTGGCATCAAAGTCTTTGGCTGTGGCACTTTTGGCTATAAATGCGGTAGCGTTGCCGTATATGGTGTTGGTAGTGGTTTCGCTGGGGCGAAGGGTTTTTATTACCGTTGCCAACTTCATGCAAGGGGCAATGTCTTTTTGCTCTAAAACCTCTATATAGTGGTAGCCTACATAGCCTCCGGTTTTGCTGTTGTCGGCTTTTATTACTTTTTTGTCGCCTACTTTGCCTTCAAACACAAAGTCGCCAAAGGCTTTGGACAATCCGGGGCGTTGCAATAGATTAAACCAATATTCGCCTCCTTTGTCTTTGCTGCCTCCGTCATCGCTCATGTGCACGGTAACGCTGTCGAACGATGCGCCACCGGCAATGGCAGTCATTATGCTGTCTGCGCGCTTTTTAGCTACGCTGTCTGCTATCACTTCTTTGCCGCCCGGGTCACTTACCTTTATTAATATGTGGCGACATTTAACGCTATCGGGCAGGGTTTGCTTGTCCACAATTTTAGTTAGGCGATAGCTGTTGGCTTCAAAGTAGGGTCCGTAAATGGTGTTTACGGGTAGTTTCATTAATGTATCTGCTACATAAGACGTGAATGTTTTTTTGGTAACAAAGGCTTCGCTGTAGGTAGCGGGGTCATCGGTTTTACTGTTACAAAAAACGGTATTGTCTTTGGCATTGGCAAAGTCGGTTCTTAGTTCTTCTACCGATGCCACAGTTCTGGCTGTATCTTCTTTAGAAGGGCTAAGGTCAAACACTACATATTCTAAGGTGCGTGTTTCTTCGTCTGTTTCAAATATGCCTTTGTGCTTTTGAATATATTGTTTAATGTCTTCATCGGTAACTTTTACTTCGGCATCGGGTATTACGTTGAAAGGCACTTTTACATAGCGAAGCGAAGCCATCATACCTTTGTTTTTTACCTCACGCATAGCCACAAAGTTGGGCATATACACCGAGTTGGCAAATATGGCATTAAATTTTTCGTAGCGTGTTTCGCGCTCTATGTAATTTTTTACTTGATAAAAGGTTTCTAAAAATTTACCGTCAGGGTCTTGGCTGGGGTCTTTTTTTAGTTGCTTTTCTATGGCTTCTACGTTTTGGAAGGCAAACTGCTTTGTATTAGGGTCGCTAAACACCGGCTGACCATTATACGTAAATTGGCGAATAAGCGTATGCGCCCCTTGTCCATAAATAAGGTCTTTCTTTTCTTTGTCGGTAGTGGTGATGCCTAATTTGTCGCACACTTTGCCGGCAAGTATTTCAAACTGCATAGTTTGTATCACCTGCTCTCTGATTTGATTGCGTGTGGGTTCATCTACCTCTTGTTCGTCTCTTAGGCGATATATTTTGGTAAGGGTGGTGTATTCGTTTACCCTTGTTTCATAGTCTTTTTGTGATACTTTTACGCCGTCAACGTTCATTACGTCTGTGCTATGCCCACCAAAAAGGTTGGTGAGTCCGCCATTAAGTGCGTCTGATATGATAAAGGAAACTAACGATACTGCTATGATACCACCTGCTATTTTTCCGTAGCGATCTCTTATTTTTTGAATTACAGCCATTGTAGCTTTGCTATTATACTCTATTGATGTTTTGGAATAAGGTGTGCAAAAGTATGATAATTTTTACAAATGCTTACGCACATAATCAAATATATTTCGCTTTGTGGCTATAATATTATATTTTTATTTGCTATGCAATTACGGAATACAAGAAAAATAGCACCGGTAAACGGTTTATGCGATAAAGGAATTACGCTATGCCATTAATTTCCTGTTCGCTTAATCCTAATTCCGCAGCTATTGCATTAATAGAAAAACCCATTTTCAGCATTGCTTTAGCTGCTATTAGTTTGCCCTCTTGCAAGCCCTCTGCTTTGCCTTCCGCTTTACCTAATTCCATTCCCTCCTGCAAGCCTTCTACTTTGCCTAATTCTTTCCCCTCCTGCAAGCCTCGTTGCAGCCCCTTCTCCGTAGCTTCGTTAAGGGCAGTGGTCATCACGCTATAAGCATCCCAATATGCCTTTTGGCTGTCAAAATACTCTGCTTGCTCGGCTTTGCTATATGCCAATACCTGTGCCGTATGCACCGCATCTTCAAATACTATATCGTTCTTAAACAACTGCGGTATTTGAACGTCAAAAGATTCTAAATTATTTATAAAGTAAAACCAC
>RGMU01000088.1 GCA_010021705.1 Chitinophagia bacterium
CTCCAACTGCGCCCCTTCGGCACTCGGAGCTACCATGAGGATAGAAGAAAGTTGGCTATCTGCCTTAAAAAAATTGTATATCCCCTTCACCAACGGCTCTTCACTGCCCACCACCACTATAGCTATAGACAGAGATATACACTTCTCCTTAATAGCCTGAAAATCAGTATAAGATATAGCTATATTTTCACCATAGCTTAAAGTACCTCCATTACCCGGAGCAATGTATAACTTACCACAGAGCGGGCTTTGCTTAATTTTCCATGCCAAAGCAGACTCTCTGCCTCCCGAACCTAATATTAAAACATTGTATGTGCGCATATAATAAACAGCAAATAGGATAGTTTTTTGCCTTCAACCGGCATTTTGCCACAATAAAACAAAGATAATCCGCATATTATAATATAGGGTGAAAAAGTAAGTAAAAACAGTAAAGGTGTATAAAACTACAAATATTTTTCCTACTTTGGGCGAATTATCCATTAACAACTATTCATTAGCAATTTTTAAGTATTATCTATTAGAATTATGAGCCAACAAAAAGGTCATCCAAGCGGACTATATGTACTATTTGTAACAGAATTTTGGGAACGCTTTAGCTACTACGGCATGAGGGCAATTTTTGCCCTTTTTATGACAAAAATGCTGTTACTGTCTAAAAAAGATACCGGAGAAATTTATGGTAGCTACACCGGATTGGTGTACCTCACGCCCCTAATAGGAGGCTACGTGGCGGATAGATTTTGGGGCAATAGAAAATCTATATTCGTAGGTGGCTTACTAATGGCATTAGGGCAATTCCTGATGTTCTTCTCTGCCACCTTGGCGCACAATACCGATAAGGCTATGGCAATAACCACCATGTGGGCAGGGCTGGCTTTTTTGATATTTGGCAACGGCTTTTTTAAGCCCAACATTTCTACTATGGTAGGGCAGTTATATCCCGATAACGACACTCGCAAAGACGCAGCTTATACCATATTTTACATGGGCATCAATGCCGGTGCCTTCTTAGCTCCGTTTATCTGCGGTTATTTGGGCGAAAAAGTGGACTTTAAGTGGGGATTTTTAAGTGCCGGTATCGGTATGCTTGTTAGCTTAGTTGTATTTTATTTTACAAAAGATAAACACATCGTTTCCCCTGACGGCAGGCAGTTAGGGGTTACGCCTAATAAATCCGTAAAAAAAGAAGAACATGCGCCACTGGAAATATTAGGCGGTACACCGGAACAAGGAGTTAATGCCAACAAACCAACCGATGGCGGATTTAGTGGCATGCAAATAGGCATATTAGTAGGTGGCATTATAGCTGCGGTTAGCTTACTTTTCTTTGTAGCACACATAGACTTTTGGGGTTCTCTCATATATGGCATGACCTTAGTTGCACCTATTGTGATTATAACAGACGCATCGCTTTCAAAAATTGAAAAAGAAAGACTATTGGTTATCATCCTTATTATGATATTCGTAATCTTCTTCTGGATGTGTTTTGAACAAGCAGGTGCTTCTTTAACCTTCTTTGCAGAAGAGCAAACAAACCGCCACATTTTTGGGTGGGAAGTGCCTACAAGCTGGTTTCAGAGCTTTAATGCGGGCTTTATTATCTTATTAGCCCCTATATTAAGTGCTATTTGGGTGAATATGGGCACTAAAAACCCCGCAGCCCCCGTAAAGCAATCATTGGGATTAGGCTTCTTGGCAATAGGCTTTTTATACATAGCCTTTGGTTCTAAATCAATACCCGCAGGTGGAGCAAGTATTTGGATAATTACGGGCTTATACTTCTTACATACCGTAGGCGAGCTTTGCCTTAGCCCCATAGGGCTGTCAATGGTCAATAAGCTAACCCCTCTTCGCTTCACATCACTTATGATGGGTATTTGGTTTTTAGCCATTGCTACCGGTAATAAATTGGCAGGTTTTATGAGTTCTTTATACCCTGACCCTACGGCTAAAGTAACGCCGGAATTGCTTGGCATTAAAATAGATAATTTGTACACCTACTTCATGGTGTTTGTAGGCTTCTCCGGTGTGGCAGCAGTTATGCTGTTTTTGCTAAGTGGCAGGCTTAAAAAGCTAATGCATGGCGTTAGCTAAGCATCGCTTACTTGCAATGGTGTGTGGCATGGTTTGTCTATGCTACACACCATTGTTGGGTATGGTATCTAAAGATACACTTCAAGTAAAAGTGCCGTCTTTCTATTTATTAACGGATAGCGTAGTAGCAGATACCACCTACAGAATGCTGTGCTACAACTCCCGCAACGATACCCTTACCCCCGACCCCAACTTTGACTCCGTGAGCTATATATCGCTCTGGAAAGCCTATATAGACTATGCCCACTCCTATAAAGACAATGACGGCACTAAAAAGCCTTTGCCCATATCCCAAATAGTGGTGCGGTATGACAAAGCCGGCAACAACCGCTGGCTGTATATGGAATATGCCACCAAAAAATATGCCGAGTTTATAGAAAATAAAGACCGCATTGTGCACACCCGGTATCGCACCCTTCCAGGGGATAGGGTAGTGCAGTACAATGTGTATCAGGTGAGGGCACGGTAAAGAGGCACACCCTACAAATAATACCGGTTCTCTATAATATACTTCTCCACAACGGGAGGAACAAGGTAGCGTATAGATTTTTTCTCCTTTATCATTTTGCGAATAAGCGTGGCAGATATTTCAATTTGCGGAGTATCTAAAAATTCTACATTGGTGTATTTCTCTTTGTTTTCTACCGGATAGCCGTTTCTTTGATATACTATAATGCCGTAGTTGGCTAATATATACTCATAGTTTTTCCACCGTTCAATATTTTGAAAACTGTCTGACCCCATAATGATAGAAAACTTCTCAAACGGAAACTTCTCGGTAAGATAAGCCAAAGTGTCTGCCGTGTACGAAGGTTTAGGTAAGTTAAATTCTACATTACTACCCCTAAACTTAGGATTGTCTTCAATGGCAATATTCACCAAATGTAGCCGGTCATACTCATTCAATAGCGTATGCGACTCTTTCAACGGATTGTGCGGGGTTACTACAAACCACACCTTAGAAATGCCGGTATGCTCTAAAATGTAGTTGGCAATAATTAAATGCCCATTATGAATGGGGTTGAAACTACCAAAGTATAAACCAATGTGCATAGCCCCAAAGGTAATCAAAATTTGGCATTGCGGGTATTATCTGTAATAGGCAATACTTACTCTGCTTTGAATACAGCAAATGCTCTATTGTAGCTAAAAAAACATCTCATGGCTTTGGCGGATAAAGGGGTGGGTGAGGTAGGAAAAAATCACTTGCGGGTGTGTGTTTGAAGTATTTTCCTTTTTCATACGTTTTGCCGTCTGTGGCAGTTGTTCGGAAATTCCGAATAACTGAGGTTGACAGCCCGGTGCGTTCATAAACGCAGAGAGCCAATTTGTCGTTATAGCTCACGCACACTCCAAGTGCCTTTCATACATTCTATTTCATATACCATCAATCATTGCCCATTACATATATCCGTTTCACCCTTTGGCTTATGCTTGTCATCAACTCATAAGATATAGTGCCTGCCATGCTTGCCAATGCCTCAATAGGCAATCCATTGCCAAATACCAGCACCTCATCGCCCTCTTCGGCATCGGGAATATGGCTAATGTCTATCATGCACATATCCATGCAAATATTACCCACCGTAGGGGCTTTTTTGCCTTTTAACAGCATATAGCCGTTACCATTGCCAAGCCTTCGGCTATAGCCGTCCCCATAGCCTATGTTCACAGTGGCTATGATAATGGGCTTTTCGGCAATATATTTTCTGCCATAGCCCACGCTTTCACCTAAAGCAATACTTTTAATTTGGGCAATAGTTGTAGTGAGCTTCATGGAACTTTCTAATATATTTGTAGCTCCATTTGTGGGCACATCTACACCATATAGCCCTAACCCTATCCGCACCATAGAATAGTGCAATGCTTTGTGCCTTACTATCCCTGCCGAGTTGCATATATGCAATAGGGGCGTGTAGCCCAAATCTGCCGTTAGGGTAGCGCACATAGCGTCAAATTGCTGTGCTTGCTGCATCGTAAATCTATCATATTCCGCCGCCTCCGATGCTGCCAAGTGGCTAAATAGGCTTGCTACCAATAGGTAGGGGCTGTTTAGCTTGCTTGTTAGAGCGGGTAGGTCTTTGTGTTCAAAGCCCAAGCGATGCATACCGGTGTCAAGTTTTAGGTGCACCGGATAGTGGTAGCATTGCATGGACTGTGCCACAGCCATAAATGCCTCCAACGAATGCCTGCTATACAGTTCCGGCTCTAATCGCCAAGCTATCATACGGCTAAAGGTGGCTATATCGGGGTTCATTACCATTATCGGCAGGTGAATGCCCGCTTGCCGTAGCGCAATGCCTTCATCGGTATAGGCAACGGCTAAGTAGTGCACGCCGGCATGTTGCAGCAGGGAGGCTATTTCTGTGCTCCCTGTTCCGTAGGCAAAGGCTTTTACCATAACCATTATTTTGGTATCAGCACTTAACAGACTTCTATATACATGCAGGTTTTTTTCAATAATGTTAAGAAAAACCGTCAGCTTAGTTTGGTGCACCTGTTGCTGCAATAGCTGTGTAATGTGCTCAAAGCCGTATTGGCGCGCCCCCTTTATTAAAATAGCCTCCCTTTGAAATTGGTAAGTATTTATCTGTGATAGAAATGTTGTAGTATCTTTATAAAAATAACATGCTAAACCAGGTATGCTTCTAAACAGCCCGCTGTTTTGATGTAGCACTTCACCTATGGCATATAGTTTTGTAATTCCCTTTTGGGCTATCAATCGGGCTACTTCTTCATATTGCTGTAATAGCAAACTGCCCGCTTGCAAAAAATCGCTTATAATTAGCGTGAGGGTGTGCGTATCACGCAATTTTTCTAAAACATTTAGCGCAATTTTAAAAGACGTAAGGTCTGAATTGTAGCTGTCGTTTATTAAAATACAGTTGTTAATACCGTTGATTCGTTCTAAGCGGTGGCTTATGACAGGTAGTTTTTTTAACACTTCCGATAGGGTAGTAAAAGGCACATTTAATGATGTTGAAGCGCAAATACAGTGCATTGCATTTTCAATGGAAGCATCATCGGTAAAGGGAATAGTCAGGCTTAAATTTTCATGCTTTTTTTCGCCTTCAACATCATTTACAACATCAATTTTTAATACCGTATCAACATCATTTTTTTCTGCCGAAATTAGCCGTATATCCGCTCCTGCCTTAGCACCCCATGTAATTGGTTTAATATTTTTGTGCCGCTCCAAAAACCGCAAAATATGATGTTGTAAAACGCTATCATCATCATGAAAAATTAAATAAGAACAGTCCTTAAATAGGATTAGTTTTTCGTTTATTTTTTCGCTTACATCATCAAAACCTGCGCTGTGTGCTTCGCCTATATTGGTAAAAATACCGATAGTAGGTTTTAACATTTTTTCTAAATGTTGCATCTCTCCGCGTTGCGATATACCCGCCTCAAACAATGCTATTTGGTGTTTTTCGTTCATCTGCCAAATTGACAGAGGCACACCTATCTGTGAATTGTAGCTGCGCGGGCTTCGCACCACTTCATATTGAGTGCACAGGAGTTCAAAAAGCCATTCTTTGACTATTGTTTTGCCATTGCTGCCCGTTATGCCCACTACGGGTGTGTGCGTAAACAAACGGCGATGCGCCGCTGCAATCGCCTGCAAAGCCACCAGCGTATCCGGCACCAGCAGAAGCATTACATCATTGTGCTTAAACGCCCCTTCCTCCGGCATTTCCGACACCAAAAACGACCTTATCCCCGCTTTATAGGCAGATTGTAGGTATTGGTGGGCATTCCGAGCAGTAGTAACTAAGGCTATAAAAATAGCCTGCGGCGCATTCACCACCTCGCGGCTATCGGTGCATAGTTCTTGTATGTTAATATTATTAACATTGCCTTTGCCTATCACTTGGGCATTGCACCAACCGGCTATTTGTGCTAAAGAGTGCATAGTTGCTATTTTTTCTTAAAATGGTATAGTTGATTTTAAGAAATTACTTAATGCTATTTATGTCTGCCTCGCTAAGCCTCAATTTAGCAATTATGGTCGGTATATCAAAGCCCATTTCTAACATTGCTTTAGCCGCCATTAGTTTCCCCTCCTGCAAGCCTTCTGCTTTGCCCTTTTCTATTCCCTCCTGCAAGCCCTTCTGCATCCCCTCCTGTAAGCCTTCTGCCTTGCCTATTTCCTTCCCTTCTGCAAGCCCCTCTATTCGCCCCGCTACTTTACCGGTGTCATGGGCGGTTCTGTTACCACCGTCAATTTCTCGCACCGTTTTTAGGTAGGCATCATGTGCTCTGCGCTCCGCATCATCTAACAGCAAATGGTGCACCACATCTTCGGCTTGCTTCACCTCCGGTGATAGCTTTATGCGAGGCTTCTTGGGCAGCTTATCATTGATAAACAAATACATCCATGCGTCTATTTGCTGCCTTAAATGACCGTCAAAATTGCTTAAAGCTATGATAATAAATTTT
>RGMU01000089.1 GCA_010021705.1 Chitinophagia bacterium
TGCTAAAAAATATTTTGGCTTAATGGAAGACAACGGCAGGCTACCGCACAACAACTTTGCTACGTTCAATGCCGTTAGCGGTAATTTTAGCACCGCAGAAGAGCACTATTCCATTGCCGCAAACCAAGACCAAGGCGATAAACGCCTGCAAGAGTGGGCATACTACATGGGTATAATCAACATATACAAGGCAGACCCTAAAAAGTCTATATCCATAGAAAAAGGTATGATAAAGTCTAACGGCATTACGCCCGGCTATGGCTGGTACAACATTGCCCTGGCGCGCGCCCTGTGCTATGACGGGCAAATAGCCGAAGCAGAAAAATATGCCAAAAAGGCAGCCGAGTTTAAAGAAGTCCACATAGGCACCACATTGGGGCAAACCCACTACGACTTTTCTATTCAGCTACTGCAACTTATAGCTATGGAAAGGCACTTTGCCATGCTACGCTTTGAAAACAGCAACTGGTGGTACAATCCGTCTATCCTGACGCAGTTAGCCGGCAATGCCACTGAAAAATACTTGCAGCAGCTACTCCTTATCAACCAGCTTGCCCAAAATCCGGAGCGAGACCAAGTGATATATAACCTTTTTTCAAACGAAAGCACCATTTCATGGGACGAGGTGTGGCACTTAGTAAAAGACTACAGCACGCCCTATTTTATCAAAAAATTTAGCACACAAGCCCAAAACGATAAGCGACCCAAAATAAGAAAATACTTTAAGCTCTTTAATGCCAAATTGCTAATAAAACAAGGCAAATACAAAGAAGCACAAACTTTGTTAGATGCCGTGCTGCAAGACCCCGATATAGACGCTGAATACGAAAAGCTATACCTTGCCCGCATATTTGAAGCGCAGGCTATTTGTAGCAAAGAAACCGGCAAAGAAACACAAGCAGAACGGTGGACAATGCAGTTGTACACCACCTTTCCCCAGCTGATACCCTTTACCGACCTAAAGCCCAAAGTAGTGCTGCAAACCGACAACAGCAACAAAGACCCTTACTATGGCAAAGTGATTGCGCGCTTAAAAGATTGCAACCTGAACCGTATAAAGACTACATCAGACCCCAATGCGCTCTATTTTTCGGTAGCACTAACCACAAGCGGCAAAAATAAAAGCCTTGTATATTCAGTAGCCAATAGCGAAGGGCAAAGCCTCCTTGCTCCACAAACCATAAGCTGCGAACAGCCCGACTCCGATGCCGTTCACTTGGCTTATGCGCTGTTTAACGTTGGCGGAACTAAAGAAAAAGAGTAGCTGCGTAAAGGCAGGCAAGCAAAACTATGAGCTTGCCATATATGGTAAAGGGGCTAAGGGCACACCATTTTGAATTAATAATAAGTTAAAAAGTAGGAAAAAAACATATTTTGAGGCAAACAATCCAAAAAATATACCTAATTAACCATGCAATTAAAAGCGGTATTATAAAATGAAAGTAAATATTGCTATCTTTAGCGTTTCAGTAATAGAGTAACCACATGATAGATGCAGCGCGCTATCAAGAATTGCAGTACAAACTATCGTCCCAGCCTGATGAAAAGGGACGCATAGAAGTGCTGTTTGAAATAGCGGAGGAAATAAAAAGCTTTGATGCCGATAAAGCTATGCAAATAGCCGATGAGGTGATACAACGCTCCAGAACAGTGGCATTTCCACGCTGGTTAGGCAGAGGTTTGTGCTTAAAAGGCTCTTGCTATTCCTTAAAAGGCGAATATGAACACGGCATCACGGTGCTGAAGGAAGCCCTTGCCATGGCTACCAAAACCAAATATACCGCCTTAGAAGCCCGCGTACTTTTCTACTTAGGCAACATTTACAAAGCCCTGAACGACCTGCCCAAAATGCTCACCTACTTTGAGCGGGCACTCAACATTGCAGAAGAATTGGGCGATGAATATTCTCAAAGCGAAATTTTAACAAGTATTTCCAACTTGTTGTATGATTTAAACGACTTTGACACCGCCCTTGACTATGCCCTTAAATGCCTGCCCATATTTGAAAAAGGCAGCAACAGCAGCAGCTTAGTAAACATTTACAACACACTTGGCAACATATTTTTTAAGAAAGAACAATACAAAGACGCACTACTTTACTTTCAAGGCATATTAGACCATTCAGAACCCGGCACGCCGCCCCACAACATGGCAGAAAGCGGCTTAGGCAAAGTATATTTCAAAATGCAGGAATATGAACATGCCGACAAATACCTTACCAGCTCGCTTCGCAATGCCCAACACATGGGCAATATGGATGTGCAAATTATAGCCCATTTCTACTTAGGCTGCCTATACATAGACGCAGGGCACTACAGCCTCGCCTTCCGCTCGCTAAACATGGCATATAAAATAGCCACAGAGCACCACCGCAAGCACGACCTCATGAGCATTCACGAGGTGATGTCTAAACTGTATGACATAATGGGCGACATACCCAATGCCTACCACCACCTAAAAACCAATGAACGCCTTAAAGAAGAAATATTTAAGCAAAAGATAATAAACGAACTGCGCAACCTGCAAATAAGGCAGCAGGTAGAATTAGCAAAAAAGGAAAAAGAAGTTGCCGAAAACACAGCCCTATTAAAGCACCAATTTTTGGCTAATATGAGCCATGAAATTCGCACACCCATGAACGCCATTGTGGGCATGACGCGGCTTTTAATATCCAACAATCCCCGCGAAGACCAGCAAAAGTACATAGATGCCATTCGCCAAAGTGCCGACAACCTGCTCGTTATTATCAATGATATATTAGACCTTTCTAAAATAGAAGCAGGCAAAATAGTTATTGAACAAATAGACTTTAGCCTTGCCGATGTGCTGAAAGGACTTAGAGATATGCTTTTATTTAAAGCAGAAGAAAAAAAACTTGTGCTTAAAGTAGTGCATGATGAATATGTGCCCAATTTGCTAAACGGCGACCCCACAAGGCTGAACCAAATATTGGTAAACTTGGCAGGCAATGCCCTCAAATTTACCGAAAAAGGCTCGGTAGAAGTAAATTGCAGCATTTGTAAAAAAGAAGACACTAAGGTGTGGCTACAGTTTGACGTAACAGATACCGGCATAGGCATAGCACAAAACCAAATAGACAACATATTTGAAAACTTTACCCAAGCCGGCAGCGATACCACCCGCAAATACGGAGGCACAGGCTTAGGGCTTTCAATATGCCGGCAGTTATCCACGCTTATGCAAGGCGACATTTCGGTGCGCAGCGAAATAGGCAAAGGAACTACCTTTAGCGTGGTATTACCGTTTGAATATGCCAAAAACACTTCTCTTGCCCCCACAGCACAAAAAGAAATAACAGACGCAGACAAGCAAATGCTGTCTAAGCTAAAGGTGCTATTGGTAGAAGACAACGAGCTAAACCAAATGGTGGCTATGGACACCCTGCAAGAAAGCCTGCCCGGCATAGCCATAGATACCGCACTAAACGGCTTAGAAGCCTGCCGAATGGTAAAAAACAACAACTATGACCTTGTGCTGATGGACATTCAAATGCCTATCATGGACGGTGTAGCTG
Source organism: Chitinophagia bacterium (assembly GCA_010021705.1). Taxonomy (GTDB): domain Bacteria; phylum Bacteroidota; class Bacteroidia; order Chitinophagales; family Chitinophagaceae; genus RGMU01. Next base: position 3,536 of record RGMU01000089.1, read on the forward strand.
CCACACAAACTATTCGCAACAGCCTAAAACCACCGCAAAATGCCGTAAAAATTATAGCCATGACCGCCAATGTGCTGCAAGACGATGTGCGGTCTTACCTTAATGCCGGCATGGACTCTTATGTGTCAAAGCCATTTAACACGCAAGAGTTGCTCATAAAAATGAAAGACTGCGTAGAAAACAAATCGGCTTTGGCAGCAGAAGTAATACAGCAAATTAACGAACACCCCGCAGCCATAGTGGCATCTGCCAAACCCGCAGCTAACGCAGCCGGTAAACCACTACCACTGCCCACACCCGTAATAGCAAGGCAACCTACAGAACCCATAGCCAAGCCTTTCCAAAACCAACCGCTACCACCGGCACCACAGCCCACCACATTGCCAAAAGCTCCGGCACCGTTATTGGAAGAGCGCACTCCGGCACCACTACCGCCACCCGCATTACCCGCACCAGCGGTAGAAATGCCTCCCGCACAGCCTGCCCCTGCCATACCTGCCCCCGCCGAAAACGGAAGCCCCGTAGCCCCGGCAGCCGGAAAAGGCGAAATACAACGCCCCGTAACCGATAAAAACTTTTTAGTAAAGCTAACCGGCGGCAATCCTGAAAAAATGCAAAAATATATACGCATGTTTTTGGAAAATGCGCCTAAGTTGCTCAACAGCATAGACACCGCATTGGCAAATAAAGACTATAAAGCCGTGAAAATAGCCGCTCACTCACTAAAGCCACAACTGTCTTATATGGGCGTGAAAGAAGAAATAAGCAACATATTTTTGATAGAACAGAGTGCCGGAGAGGCAGCACACCATGAAGTTTTGCCTGAAAAGGTAGCAATTTTAAAAAAAGTTTGCGATATAGCGTTTAAAGAGCTATCATTGTCTAAAAATTAGAAACAACCATAAAGAAACATACTTTCATACACACCTAAAAAAATACTATTATGTCTCAAAAAAAGAAATATATATTTTTAGTGGATGACGAGCCCATTCAAAATGAAATGTTGAAAGACTATATCAGCGAAAGGTACGACTACGAATGCCGTACCTACGAAAGTGGTGAAACCGCCCTAAAGGATATAGGACTCAACCCTTCTATTGTGGTATTAGACTATCACCTTAACGCCCACTTGCCCGATGCGCAAGATGGGTTAGAGGTGCTAAAAGCGGTAAAATCTGCCTGTCCGGGCACGCACGTAATCATGCTATCCGGGCAAGATAAAATAGAAGTAGCCGTAGATAGCATGAAATATGGTGCTTATGACTATGTGATAAAAGGCGAAACCGCCTTTGCCCGCATGGAAAACGTGATAAACAACATTGTAGAAATACAAAACATAAAAGACCTTAATAAGATGCTTCGCAGCACTATTGTTCTGCTAAGTGCTATTATTGTAGCTACGGCAGGCGTAATAGTTTGGTTAGCAAAAACACTTACGGGAGGCAAAAGCCTTTAAGCAGTTAAAAACAGCAAAAGTTGAGAACCACTCCATACATTAATTGGCAATATCCAAATTAATGTGTAAAAAACGTAATCAAAAATTTCTATTAGACTGTGCATCTATGCTTTATCTTTCATAAAAAGCTACTTGCCCGAAAGCGGGTATTGAAAGAGGAGTAAATTGCTTGACTCGCTTTCTTACCATTTATTTGAATAACTCTGAATGTGTACCGGTGCGCACTAAATAAATGGTATCATTTTCTATTTGCTATATTACTAACCAATCGGGTAATAAGTGGCATTCCCAACAATTTTTATAAACCCCTTCTAATTTATGAAGCCTATAATTGGTGGGTATAATAGTATTATTTGATAGCATTATCAATAAATCATCCAGCAATGCTATAGGGAGATGCCTTGCCATGCACTTTTTATAATCCTTCCCAAACTGCTTTGAAGCTACTATTTTTTTCATTAAGACTTTAGCTTATTCATTAAGTCATTCACCGACTGCGCTTCTATAACTTGCTTATTAGCAATTTCTTCAAATGCAACTACCGTATCCGGATGCCAATCCCGATAAACAGTGGCAAAGGGTAATGTAGTTATAAAATCTACCATTTTTTGAGCGGAGTCTTGGCTATCATCTATGGCTACGTATATCATATACTATTTTTTACAAAAATACGAAATTTTAGCCACACTCCTATTAAAGCAGTTTCAAAAGATTTCTCAAAATCGCATTGATTTGGGCTTTAGTTTAGCTAAATCGTGAAGGAGAAGGTATGTGAAGGATGCGATACCTTTATTACTCCATAAACACCATTTTGCCGGAATAGGTTTGGCTACCGTCTGTGTTGGTGGCAAAAATAAGATATACTCCGGAGGCAGGGCGGCGACCGGTATAGTCTTTACCGTTCCATATAGCTTGCCCGCCAAGGGCAGTTGTGCGATAAATTAATTGACCGCTCATGTCGGTTATGCGCACATCGGCATTGGTAGCTAAACCCTTAATGGCAATAGTGCCTTGATAGCCCGGTGGCACGGGATTAGGGAACGATTTTACATCGCCATTTGTTTTACCGCCCTCTGTGGCAGTGCCCCTATATGCCACCACACCGTTTTCTGTGCCTATATACACTATGCCGGTTACATTGTCTATCGTTATTTTGCGTATGCGGTTGTCGGGTAAGGGGCTATTTTGGGTGGTAAATCGCAGTAAAATGGAACTATTAACGGCATCCGGCGACAGTAGCCACACGCCGTTGTCTGTTCCTATCCATTTTCTGTTTGCGCCGTCCACCGCTATGGCTCTCACAATTTCGCCCTTAAACAAGTAGCCGGCATATTGGTCATATTGCACCACCGGCGTTTCGGCATCGCTCTTCAGCCTTATGGCAGAGCTTGCATTGTAGAGTATGGCTATGCCATCGGCGGTGCCTATCCATAGGTTGTCGTTTTTGTCTATTGCCAAAGAATTTACGGTGGTGCTTGGCAAATTGCCGCTGCCACTACCGGTACTTAACAGCCATGTAGCATCGTCAGCTGCGTTGGCAAGTGTATTG
>RGMU01000090.1 GCA_010021705.1 Chitinophagia bacterium
GCAATATGCTGCCCAATTAGACGAAAGAGGCATTTTAGTAGGCAAGCCATTGCAGCTGGGAAGTGTAAAAACGGGCATATTTGGTGCAATGAAAACCTATTTTTACAATGTGGTATCGGACAATAAGCAGCAAATTGTAATCTACTCCGTTAAGCAGTGGGCTAAGGAAATGGAGATAGATTTCAGGTGGTTAAACGACAGTATGCAGTTGGTTAAAAAAAGCAAAGCCACATTTAAGACCCAAGAAAACTTAGAATATGGTTATATTAACGTTGCCAATGACGGCACTATATACATATCTGCCTATACCCCTACGGGCACTCATGGCTATGCAGACCAAATGTGGCTATTATCTTTAGCACCCGGTGAAACTCGTTTTGTAGAGCATCCCTTGCCACTAAACGATAAATATATATCTAACGGCTATACGAGAATAGACAATATCAATAACAAGGTTTACTTTGGAGGCTACTATTCTAACAGCAGAAATGGCAATAGTGACGGCATTATTTATGCCTCTTATAACATAAGTTCCGGGCAATATGAAACCGTTAATTTTTTACCGATAGACGATACGCTACTCAATGCCTTAGATGCCGCAAAAGGTAGCCGTACCTTTGAAAATTATGATGTGCGTCAAATTATTCCCAAAAATGACGGCGGTTTTGTGCTAATTTCAGAATCTTATTACATGACAAACCGTAGTAGCTATATGCCCGGTTTGGGCTATTATTCCACATTCTACAGCCCGTACAATACCACCATGGTAAAAGAATATCACTACGAAGACATTTTAGCCATTTCATGCAATGCTTCCGGGCACAGAGAGTGGTGTAGCCTTATACCCAAAGAGCAGTATTCGCAAGATGACGGCGGCGTATTTGCCTCTTATCTGTTGCTTAACAGCGGGGGTAGTCTCTCTTTTTTATTCAACGATTTTAACAGCTTACGCTCTCGCATTCAATTAGCCACCATAGACAACAATGGCACAGTAACTCACGGAGGCTTTAACTTAGCCAAAAATGACGAGTCTGACTGGCTACCCAAAGCAGGAAAACAAGTGGCAGCAAGGGTGCTTATTGTGCCATGCCTTAGAAAAAAACAAATATGCTTTGCCAAAGTAGTATTTTAGCCAAAAATTTGAAGTGTACCAACTTTTCACCCAAAAAACGCCCTATACAGTATTAGTGCTTTTCATTTTCACTTTAATAGTGAAGATAAAGGTGCTGTTTCACCCCTTGTTGCCGGTAGTGGTGCCCGGCAGGTATTTTTATAACTCTATTTTCTACACATTTGACTTTTTATTTCATAAGAATGCGTTTGCCTATTCGTTTGTAACTCTAATTATTCTGTTCACCCAAGCATTATATGTTAATGCAATAATAGAAAAGCACAGACTGTTAGTTAAACATTCCTATTCCGCAGCCTTTATTTATATCCTTTTGTCATCTATACACCCCTCATTGAGCACCTTTAGCGAACCGCTATTTGTTAACTGGGTTTTGCTATGGAGTATAGATGTAATGATGGGCTTGCACATCACCAAAAATCCGCATAAACTTGTCTATAATGCTTCGCTGTTAATAAGCCTTTCGCTTCTGTTTTCGCTAAGCTATGGTATATTTTTATTTTTGTTGCTGATATGTTTAATTATGTTTCGCCCTATTCGTATTGATGAGTGGGTGGTTTCGCTTGCCGGCTATTTAACACCGGCTTATATAGTGATAATGCTACTCTTTTTGTACAACAACCTGTCTTTACTATCTGCATGGAGTAAAGGAGGCATGTATCATTTAGAAATTACCAAAGATATGCGCCCCCTGATTGCTACATTAGCCGGCTGTAGCTTATTGGTTATGGGAGGGGTGTATATGCTACTTCAGTCAGGGCAAATGATAAATATACAAATAAGAAGGTCGTGGACGGCATTGTTTTTTTATTTGTTCACAGCTATTGGGGCAGCATTTCTTATTCCCAATGCTGTGATAGGAGGCTGGCTAATAGCACTGCCTCCGCTTAGCTTAGTAGCTGCTCCCGCCTTAGCAACAGATAAGTATAAAAAATTTGCTAATTTCACGCTCATTTTCAGTATTCTCTTTTTAGCCTTTACGTTATATATCAATAAATAGTATATGAAATATGGTATAGTGGTGTTCCCGGGTTCCAACTGCGACAGGGACATGATGCACGCCCTTAAATATGAATTAAAACAGAATGTGGAATACTTGTGGCACAAAGACAGTAACCTAAGCCACTTTGACAGTACCGACTGCATTGTGCTACCCGGAGGCTTTTCTTTTGGCGATTATTTACGCTGTGGTGCCATTGCTCGCTTTAGCCCCATCATGGAGCAAGTAATATCTTTTGCACAAGCAGGAGGCAAAGTGTTGGGCGTGTGTAATGGTTTTCAAGTGCTGTGTGAAGCCGGACTGCTGCCGGGTACTTTGCTAAAAAACGCCCATCAACAGTTTGTATGTAAAAATATACACTTAAAATACGAGCCGGATACTGCTACGGCAACACATAGGCATATTCTAAAAATACCCGTTGCACATGGTGAAGGAAGGTATTACGCACCCGCACACACCATGCAAGCCCTGCAAGATAACAACCAAATACTATTCACCTATACCGACTCTCACGGCAAGCACCATTTAGAAGCCAATCCCAATGGCTCGGTATTAAATATAGCAGGTATATGCAATGAACAGGGCAATGTGGTAGGCATGATGCCCCACCCGGAAAGGGCGTGTAGCCCGTCTTTGCATAACATGGACGGCAAGCAAATACTATTAGGCTTTAATAACCCACACCACAGATTTATTTATTAGCCGAAACACAGCATTATAGGTTTATTCTATATGCTAATTGTAATTTACACAATAATTGCCGGCTATTTTACGCTCCATTAAGAATTGAAGCCTTAGCTTTGCAGATAAACATTAATTTTTTTTACCGGCTTCAACCCTCACTTTTTTTACTAATCAGCCAAATATGATAAAAACAGTTAAAATACTAATATTTACTCTACTTCTTTGCCTTGTAGCCGAGCAAGCTACCTGGGCGCAAATAGTAAAAGATAATAGCGAGTGGACTTTTGAGGCGAAAAAGAAGAAAGACAAAGAATATGAGCTTATTGTGCACCTTAAACTGCCTAAAGGTTGGCATATCTATGCCTTAAAACCCGGCGGAGACGGTTCGCTAATAGCTCCGGCTTTTACGTATAAAAAAGACGCTAAAGTAACCCTTACTGGAAGTGTAAGTGAAAAAGGCAAGCTGATTTCTGAAACGCTGCCGGGCATGGACGGTGTAGTAAATATGTATAAAGGCAATGTGGACTATATACAAAAAGCTACCATAAGCGGGAATACAACCTTAAAGGTAACATGTGATTATCAAATATGCGATGATAATATGTGCCTGCCCCCCACCACAAAAGTATTGGAAGCTAAAATAACTGACGCAGGTGGGGCTGATACGTCTGCTACAAGAGCCTCCGAAGCCGATACTAATAAAACCGCAATAGCTAATCCTCCAACTGCTACTAAAGATACTGCACCCAAAGCAACAATATCGCCTGCAAATACCCCACCGGAAGCTAAAAAAGATAATTCCTTATTGGGCTTATTTTTAGCGGGATTAGGAGCGGGCTTATTAGCTTTATTAACACCTTGTATTTATTCTATGGTGCCGATAACGGTTAGCTTTTTTACAAAGCGTAGCAAAAGCCGCAAAGAAGGTATCAAAAATGCTATATTATATTCGCTATCCATTATCATCATTTTTACTTTGTTAGGCGTGTTAATCACTGCCATATTTGGAGGTACTGCCCTTAACAGTTTATCCACTGATTGGCGTGCCAACCTCTTCTTTTTTCCCCTCTTTTGCGTATTTGGCGTTTCGTTTTTAGGGGCATTTGAAATTACTTTACCGTCTTCACTTGCCAACAGTGTGGACTCAAAAGCCAATACATCGGGCTTTGGCGGTATATTTTTTATGGCTCTTACGCTGACCATTGTATCATTCTCGTGTACGGGTCCTATAGTTGGTGGTATATTGGTGCAAGCATCGCAGGGCAACATTTTAGGACCCACAGTGGCTATGTTTGGCTTTTCTTTAGGCTTGGCAGTGCCCTTTTCGCTACTCGCCGTTTTTCCGGGTTTAATCAACAAAATGGCTACTGCCGGTGGCTGGATGAACCAAGTAAAGGTGGTGTTAGGCTTTTTAGAATTAGCCTTTGCGCTAAAATTCTTCTCTAATGCCGACTTGGTGCAAGGTTGGAGGCTACTTGACCGTGAGGTGTTTATTGCAATATGGGTAGTGCTATCGCTTATGGTGGGCTTTTATCTATTGGGCAAGTTTAAGCTAAAGCATGATGATGCCCCCCCGCAAAACGATTATGGACAGGAATATGTATCTATTTTTAAGCTAATATTGTCCATTATATTCTTCTCGTTTGCCGTGTATTTGCTGCCCGGTATGTGGGGCGCACCGCTTAACGGCATGAGCCAATTTATACCACCAATGGCTACCTTTGACCAATTTGGCGGAGGTACGGGTGGTGCATCGGCTCATTCCAACAATTTACCTGATGATGTTAAGCCAAAAAAGTATGTAGATGTGCTTAAAATATACGAGCCTCCGGTAGTGGTAAATGAAGGCTTGGTAGTTTATTACGACCTTGACGAAGCTATTGCCGCTTCTATAAAGCTCAAAAAGCCTATTATGCTTGATTTTACGGGCATTGCATGTGTAAACTGCCGCAAAATGGAGTCGCAGGTGTGGTCTAAGCCGGAGGTATCTAAAAGGCTGAAAAATGACTTTGTAGTCGTATCGCTTTATTGTGATATGAACCGTATCACGTTGCCGGAGAGTGAGCAATATTTTTCTAAAGCACTTAACCAAAAAATATTAACACTTGGCAACAAATATGCCGATATTCAAGCCACTCGTTTTAATACTAACGCGCAGCCTTATTACTTTTATATAGACGAAAAAGGCAATAAATTGGCAGAAAACGGCTATGGTTATGACCCTGATGTAGATAAATTTGTTAAGCATTTAGACGGTGTGAAAGCCAATTACGCTAAAACACATCCGTAAAACCTCTCCCATTTGGGTATTTATCATTCATAACCAACTCAAGGTGTAATGACCAAAGATATTGTTATTGCTGTTCCGCCCGCTGTTGTTAACAATGAAAATCACCTAAAACAGGTTATTGCAGCCACCGAAGACCTGCCAATAGACCAAATAACGGGCTGGCAAGTGCTCAAAAAAAGCCTTGATGGGCGGGCTAAGCAGCCGTTAATGGTGCTCAAAATCAGGGTATTTATTAATGAGCCTTTGGTGCAAACTACTTTGGTTCCTGAATGGAAAGATGTGCATAATGCCCCACCCGTGCTTATTATAGGTGCAGGACCTGCAGGGCTGTTTGCTGCCTTACAACTGATAAAATTAGGCGTAAAACCCATTATTATAGAACGGGGCAAAGACGTGAGAAGCCGTAGGCGTGATTTGGCAGCCCTTAACAAACAAGGCATACTAAACCTACAGTCCAACTACTGCTTTGGCGAAGGAGGTGCAGGCACTTACAGCGATGGCAAGCTATACACCCGCTCTACCAAGCGCGGTAATGTGAATGAAATATTAGAATTATTTGTGCACTTTGGGGCGGAGGGAAGCATATTGTACGAAGCGCATCCCCATATAGGTACAAACAAACTGCCGGGCATTATCAGCCAAATTAGCCACACAATTACCGAATGCGGGGGCGAAATATATTTTAACAAACAGCTTACCGATATTATTATAGTTAAAGAAAAGATAAAAGGCATAAGGGTGCATAGTGGTGAAGAGTTTACTGCTAATGCATTAATTTTAGCCACCGGACACTCTGCCAACGATATTTACCAACTGTTGCAGGACAAAAAGATTGCCATTGAAGCCAAGCCATTTGCCGTAGGAGTACGCGTAGAACATCCACAATATATTATAGACAAAGCCCGCTACCGCACTCCGGAGCGCGGCGAAGCACTGCCTCCGGCAAGTTATTCGCTTACCACCCAAACGCATGGTAGAGGAGTGTTTTCGTTTTGTATGTGCCCGGGTGGCATAATAGCCCCCGCAAGCACGCAGGAGGGTACATTGGTAGTGAACGGTTGGTCGCCGTCTAAGCGCAACAACCCTTATGCCAATTCGGGCATTGTGGCTACAGTGGACATACCCGACTTTGAAAAGGCAGGGTTTACCGGAGCATTGGCAGGGTTGCAGTACCGCGAAGCCATAGAAAAAAGTGCCTTCACCGCAGGTGGCGGGCACTTTAAAGCACCCGCTGAACGGTTAACCCACTTTGTGGCAGGTACGGGCATAGCCACCCTACCCTCATGCAGCTATGTGCCCGGCATCGTGCCCGCTGCTATGGACAAAGTGCTCCCCCTTGATATTGCCCAAGCCTTGCGCCATGCCTTTATAGACTTTGGGAATAAGCTACACGGCTATTATACTTCCGAGGCAGTGGTGGTAGCTACAGAATCACG
>RGMU01000010.1 GCA_010021705.1 Chitinophagia bacterium
ATATTTTGTAACATCATACAAAATAACATATGGAGTCGCCTTTTCTGGAGTTTTATACGTACCTTTGTATGTTGCTATTATTGTATTTTCCCCCGCTACCGGTGGTATAAAGTTTGGCACGGTTTTTGTATGGGGTGGTGGTGCAGCACCACCGGCAGCCTATAATTGCGGTGGTTAAAAGTCGGGTAGGTTAAGGTTTTTGCTATCCAAAACCTTGAGCTTACGGCTCTTTACGTAAATATTGGTGGTTTCTAAAGAGGTATGCTCCATTTGCCGTTGCAGCCAATCTAAGTCCGGTGCGTCTGTGTTATTGATATACATTTGCCCGGCAGTGTGCTTTAGTGCGTACAGCTTCTTATTAATCTTCAAAGCGTCAATCACATGCTCTTTCCATGCCTCCGTAGCCCTTGTGCCTATCGTTTCATAATACTTCGCTCCCGGCTTTAGCCCCTTGCCGGTAAACAAATAATGCTCCGGTGGCAGCTTATCGTACTCAAGCTCTTTAAGAGCCTTCGCTAATGGCTCTACCAACTGCTTGGTAACCGTTCTTCCGCTCTTTGTGTCTTCCCCGTTAATGTGTAGCTGCATACCTTCAAAATCTATATCTTTCCGTTGCAGCCTGCCTATGGTATTGTTGCGCAAAAATGCGTAAAAAATAAAGTAACCAAACAGCAATAGGCGTGGGTGCTCTTTGCTAAGGTGCGCCTTTACCTTCATTAATTCATCAACCGTTAGGGGCGCAAAGTGCCCGCTATCGGCTTTTTTCTTAGGTCTTTTTACATATTTGAAGGGCGAAACTTTGATAATTCGCAATGCCTCTAATTCGTCAAAAATAGGCGCAATACGGCTCAAAATACCGCTAACAGTACGATTGGTCTTACCTTTAGCCAACTCGTGCTGCATGAAGTCATTGATGTTATCGGGCGTAATACTATTTGGGCTGTTGCGGTGTAGTTTTTTTAATGTAAGCCACTCATTAAAAATCTTTACACCACTTAGGCAGGCTGCATAGCTTTTTTTTGTAAGGTTAAACTGCTTCTGCTTCACGGAAGCCGTTAAGGCTGCCGATATATTGATATACTTATGCTGCAAAATATCGCTCCAATGCTTCTCTTCGGCTGCCTGTGCTATCTCCGGCAGGTGCTCGGCTGCCAACGTATTTGGCAGGCTTTCCGGCTGCTGCTTGTCATCAATAAAAAAGTTGTAGCCGTTTTCCAATGCCTTATCCAAATAAAAAATGTACTCCATTGCGGTTAATTCCCGCGTTTTTTCATCTTCTATCCTCCCTAAGTCAAAGGTTTTGCGTATTCGCGTTAGTTTTTTTGTTTCCGGCTCGGTATTATACCACTCCACGTACCAACCCATTTTAGAGCTGGCGGGCTTCACTAACTTGGCTTTTTTAAAGGCTAAAACTTCCATATTGACAATGTATTTGGCAAGATTTTTTAGCTGTTTTGGTAAAACACCAACAAGCCCTTTGTGGGCTTGCTGATGTTGTTTTGAGGGTAGCACGTACGGGAGCATATCTATTTTTTTGTAGCCAAAATAAGCTATTGGAGTATATCCGGATTAATTTTTTCACTGCGTAAAAGAATGTTTTGCGAATAGAAAGATTTTTTTTACCTTTGTAAAAAATAAGGCAATGAATGTAAAAGTTATTCATTCAAATCTGAACTTTGGCGAAGACGGCAAAAAAACACTATACGTACCTACGGATACGGATAAAAAAGCCACAGATTGGTACTTAAAACAGCTATAAAAATGGAAGAGCAAAAAAACATAGGCTGCTGCAACCCGAAAGGCTCCGGCGTGATACAAATAGAGCTAATGCGCATATTAATTAACGCAGAGCAGCCTATAACGGTTGCAGGCATTAGAAACGCATTAATGGAGGATAAGCTGCCTGTATCTACAAAATTTGTACATGTTACGCTTGCGAACATTAGGAATGCAAACCTAAAAATTCAGAAAAGCTATGTGCGGGTGGGCAAAAACAAAAAAGTACCGGCATACCAAATGCCAATTCAATTATTCATCAAGTCAATTTTAAAGCAAGATGGGGCTATTCAGTAAAAAAGAAAATAAGGGTGGGGGTGTAGATATAATGCTTCTTACAACTATAGTAATGGACATTATTGGTAGGCTTTTTCATAAAAACGCAGATAAAGTAGAGGTGCTTAAACATGCAATTAACGAGCACTTGCCTGATGATGTGATAAATGAATTTAAGGGTGCATTGCACGAGGCATTTTTTAATATGCAGGCACTCCACCAGGCGCAGCTTTTTATCACTATAGAAAGTGCCGACCAATTTTCTGATGAAACTATACGGGTTTGGAAAAAAACAGCAACCGACCCTAAGCCTATTTTGGTTTACGAGTGGTATTTATCCAAACTTAGCAAAGCTGACTTATTTGCATTACTAAACTACATAAGCGAGAACAAACATGTATAACGAACCAATTGCAGACACGTCCATTGATACGTTCATAGAAGAGCAGAAAGTACCTACAACTATGAGCACCGGCAGCACTACCGCAGAGCAGCCGGAATACCCTATAAACAATGAAGCAGCAGCACCCGCCCTACCGCCCGCCCCGCCCAAATATGTAAGCCCTACGGCTAAGCCTATTTTTACCGAAATGGAGGATATGCCGGAGGTAGTGCCGGCGCCCACGCCGGAAGCTCCCAAGCGCAGCGAAGCCTATAAAGAGAAAGTGCTTTACGGACTGATTAATGCCGAAGATTATTGTACCGCACAATTATTGAGCATGATTAGCGGAGAAGATTCTGATAGGTATAAAATTTCGCAAGAGGACAAAGACCAATTAGTAATACTAATGGAGCCGTTCAAGGATGTTATTGTGGAAAAATGCCCGGCGTGGGTGCCGTTCATTATTGTGTACGGCTCTGTTAAAACAAAAATGGTGGCTTTAGCACTTAAAGATAAGGCGATTAGCCAAAGCAACAAAGATTTACGCAATAAGCCCGCTACGGCAGCAGCCATAGCTAAAGACGCAGCCAAACCAAAAGAACGAACTTATTGGAAACTCTACACAGACGGTTATTATAAAGAGTTGCCAAGTGGCGGTTATATCAAAAGAAACGAAGCCAACAGGCATTTATTAGAAAAGCCGGACATGAAGGATTTGGATAAGCTATTGGAGGCAAACGATTTGGTTACCATTCAAAATGCTTTTGGCATAACGGAGGCAGAACTTAAACAAATGATACAAAGGAACGCAGCTTAATGACAATTAAACCAAAATGGGCGCATTCAACAATGGTGTGCGGTGCACGAGGCACCGGCAAAAGCACCACCATGAAGCGCATAGTTGACAGTACCCATTACGCTAATGTATTGATATACTTGGAGCCTATAAACATTGATGAACAAACCTTTGCACCTATACCGGTTCTTGCCAAACTTAGCGATTATGCAGGTGGTAAAGCTATCGTTAATGCTGCGGAGGTAAGTATATACGCTTTATTAGCCCAAATAGAGAAAAACTACCGCGATGGCATGGTGGTAATTGACGAGGCGGGGCTATACGACCTTATGATACGCAACCCAAACACCGGCAATTTAGAACCTATAAAACCACTTTTGTTTGTGCTCAAAAACCAACGGAAAATCAACGTAACTATCTATTTTGTTTATCATAGTTTGAGTGAAATACCGGTGCGTCTTATCAAGTTTATGAACAACTTTGTGCTATTTCATCAAACAGATGAATTTAAACATAAAGGTTCTGTTATTCCGCGCATGGACGAGCTAAAGGCTATGCAAATTCGGATAAGGGAAAAATACTTTGCCGGCAACCGCTACTACTGTGAAAGATTACAACTACAATAAAAATCATTTTCTAACAACCAAACATATACAGTTATGGACTTTTCAGCAGCATTAGTAGCCATTAAAGAAGGCAAAAGAGTACAACGTTCCGGGTGGAACGGCAAGGGGCAATTCGTAGAAACCGGCATATTTAGCATTACAATAGCCGTAATCACCACCACCACCGGTACAAGGGTGCCTTGGGTGCCTTCCCAATCCGATTTATTTGCAGAAGATTGGGTAGAGGTGAAAAATGGGCAGCCGGTAGAGCAGGCGCAAGAGCCGGTACAAGAAAAAACGGTAGCTCCGGTAGAACCGGTGCAAGAGCAGGCGCAAGCGATAACGGTAGCCCCGTTAAAAAGACGCGCAAAAAAAGGTAATGCGCAATAAAGAAGCTTTACAGCTGCAACCGCCCCGCTTGTGTTAGCAATAACGCAGCGGGGTTTGGTGGTAAAACCTATATCTTTATAATTCCGTTATTATTAACCCTTTAAGCCACCGGTAACGGTGGCTTTTTTAGTGCCTTATATACCCTTGCCGTTTAATAAGTAGTGGCAACAATGGTTAGCGGTTAATTAAGGCAGCATTATTGTTAACGAGGGTAGCGCAGCCGTAACTTTGGGAGCATAAAAACAAAAAACGATGTTCAAAAAGTATTTAGACGCACAAATGCCCATTCCTACTTCCGGCAACTACAACGACCAAAAAAACATTGGTGGTCAAAACGTAGAATTTAGGCAAAACGACCTACCGGCACTACAGGAATTTGAAATTACTGCCGTTGTGGGTGCTACCGGCATGCAAAACAACGTCCTACTGATACCGGGACCTAACCCCACGTTTTTGTCGTCCAAGCTAAGCCTGTTTGAAACCACACAAACTGCGGGTTCTGCCGGCTTACTTTTATCGTCCACCGTAAGTGCTAACACTGCTGATGGTTGGATAGAGCTAAAAGACTACATCACAGCAAACTCTATGTGGTGTAAGTACCTGCGCATTCAAACCTCCGACACTTCGGTTTACGATGGTGCGCTTTATATTGGGGAAAGCAAGCTAACCGGCATTAACGCCCCGTCTAAAATGGTGCTGTCTGCTTACGCTACAAGCCTTGCCGGCGGTGGTTCTTACGATAAAACGCTAAACATTGACTTTGGCGCAAAGGGCTTGGTGATTAACCGCGCCACCTACATGTATATCTCTAAGCTACCCAGCAGCGCCACCGTTACATTTGCCTTCGGCGTAATGAAAAACGGTATCTATTCTCCGCTAACGGACATCAATTAAACACTTCTTGTTTCGGGCGCATAAATAAAGGGCGGGTAGATTGCCCGCCCTTATTATTTACAAAAAAAAGTTAAGCCATGCAGAATACCACCGTAGTGCAACAATCTGTTCAAATTGATAAGCCGTTTACGAAGGCAGAAATTCAGGCATTTATCAAAGATAAGCCCGAAAATGCGATTAGCTATGCCGTTAATCGCAACCCGAACACGATGTATAAGTACATCAAGCAAAACTACCCCGCGTCCTCTTTTCCCAACATAAAACCCGGATCTGAAATTACGAAGGCTGCCATAGGTAGCATGTATAATTTTTTATCCAATGCTTTTACAGCATTGCCGCTTGAGAAGAGAGCGCATTTTATCGCAACCATATTGCAATCACTACCGGCAGCAGCGCAAGTTGTGAACTGGACAACCCCCAAAGACTAATGGCAACAGGTACAGAAACTATAGACGCTTGGAATAGCATTGCAGGCGATAGCGGTAACACCGTTGTGGACAATGGAGGCGATAACGGCTCTATTTGGGACAATGTGTTGGGGCATGGAGGCGAGTACCTTAACGGGCTTGCCAACATTATTGCAGCAGCCAAAGGCAACGGTCAAAACACCGGCACCAGCAATACCGGCAGCGGTAACAGCAATACCGGCAACAACAACGGAGACGGCAATAAAATGCTGATAATAGCCGGTGTGGTATTGGTGGCATTGGTAGGCGTAGTGTTGGTAGTTAAGTTAATCTATAAAAAGTAGGTTATGCCCGGAGAAGTTGGTGCAATAGCTATGGCAGTGGGCGCTATCAGTAACATGGTAGGCTCATTTGTTAAGGCTCAAATGGCAAAGTTGGACAGAATGGCAGCGGTTGATAACGCTGTTATTGCTTACGACTCGGCAATGGACAGCGATTTAAATAAGGCAGCCTTAGCAGCGCAACAGCAAACAGACCGGGTGATACTTATGGTGGTAGGCGGTGTTTTTATATTGATAGGTGTTTTGGTGGCATTAAAAAAACGGTAACTATGTTTAGCCCACTCATATTTTTAGCAACGGGTATAGGACCCTCTATAGACAGCCTTGCCGGTGATTGGATAGCAAGCTATGCCGTACATCCGGAAGACTTTAGGGGCACACTAACACAGTTGCAAGCCTACATCGCAGACAGTGCCAACCAATGTGGCACGTATGTGCACACAGAAAATAAATTGCATAACACAGCCAATGGTACAAGTGCTTGCAAAACGAAACTAAACTATCTGTACCAACAAAAGCTCATGGAGCTTGAAGGGCAACAGAAGCAGCAGATTGACAATTTGAGGCTTTGGGCAAGTCAAAACAGCATGATAGTGTATGCAGCGGTAGCAGCTATACTCATTATATTACTCATTATCTTTTTATAAACATAAACAAAAAACAATGACAAAACTATTCAAAGCATGGTATTTTTGGTTTGGGCTATTAATAGTAGCGATTTCTATCTATTTTATTGTTATGCACAGTGCCAGCGAAAAAGAAAAGGCAACGGCTAAGAAAGCCAAAACCGCAGCCACACCAAACACCGATACGGCAACCGGAGACGGAGGCACTACCGCTATAGCCTAAACCCTATTACTTAACAACCGCTTAAAACATAAAACATGGACGCTCCAAAAAAAGGAAACCTAAAACTCATTATTATAAGCATAGTAGTGGGTACGCTCATTCTTGCCGGCATAGCGTGGTGGTATTTCCACCGGCAGAGCAAAGCAGCAGCTACGCAAGAAAAGGGCTTAGACGATGCCGATAAACCCGCTTTTGATAGTATCGTAGCCAAAATAAAAAGCAGTCAATTCTCGGCAGACTTGCCCTACATATTGGACATTTACAGCCGTGAGTATGCACCCGGCAAGCCCAATGCTCCGGCAGACGCTTATAGCACCGTAGCCGGCAAAGCTACCCTTACCGGAGGGTTGATGAAGGCAGTGTGGACGGGTTGGATAGGCACATATATCAACAATGAGGACAAAAACGCAGCAGCGCAAGCATTGGCAAACGATGTAGCCGGTATCTGGCAAAGTTACAAAGCAAGCGCACTGCAAAACATGGCTTAAAAAATGATAACAAAAGAGCAAAAAAAGATACTAAACGTAGCCGTACCCGCACTTGTTGCGGGCACGGCTGCCGTCTTAGCCTACCGTTACACCAAAAAATGGGAAATAACGTTGGGGGCTACTGCGTTGGCTTTTTTGCTTGCTTGGGCTATCACTGCCCGTATCACTAAGGAGGCTGCCAAAAGCAAGCCTAAAAACGTAGATATAGATAGAGCCGGAGCTTACGGATATGATTACGACCCTACGGCGCTTACGGACGCGTTGTACGATGACTTAAAGCCTCAATTTTTGAATTGGGCACGCGATGACGCTTCTTATGACAAATTATTGAGCCTTGACAACACTTCGCTCGCGAAAGTATATAACGATTGGAATAATCGCTATTACACAGAGTTAAAGGAAAGCCTGCCGGCAGCCATAGCAGCGGAGGGCTTTCTATTTGAAACCACAAAATTTAAACGGTTCACGCAAAAGGCATTAGCCGACAGATTTTTAACCGCAGGATTAAACTAAAGTAAAATGGACACAACAACAACAACAACCGACTGCGGTTGCAACGAAAAAGCTACATTAGGAGCAGTAGTAGGCTTATGCGTAGGCATAGCACTACTTGCCTGTTTGGTTAAGTATTTATTCAGTTAAAAAATGGCAGCAGTGATAAACATTGTAGATGTCGGCAACGGCGTAATTACGGTTAATGGCAATCCCTACGCTAAAACGTGGGTGATTGTGCTGTTTGACAATTTTAGTGGAGTTTCCGCTAATAGTATAGATATGATTTTGCCTAACCGCCAAAACGGGGATAAGATAATATCTAATAGCCCTTACACTAACATTAACCTTGACGGTGTGTCAGCTGCAAGCTATCAAGATGTCAAAGATTGGGTAGCTGCCCATTTTATCCAAAGCTCCGGTGGTGGAGGTGGTGGCGGGGACGCTTCGGCTGCCAATCAGGCTACTGAAATAGGAAAGTTGGAAGATATTAGGCAGCGGTTGATATCGCTAACCTTGTCAAAAACGTGTAGAGTTTTAGCCAGAGCGTGGAATGCAGGGGCGATTATTGCGGTGGAAGCGGGTAAAATTGTTATCGGCGCATGCGGTAGAGCTGACGGAGTAGCATTTGAGCCGCCAGATATGGGTATTTTAACAGGAGGTGTTAACTCCGGTGTACTCATACCAAACGCAGAATTATTACCCATACTGAGAAAGAATTTGGACGGAGTAACATCTGCAACTTTGGGCGACACAAGCGGTAGTAGGAATTGGAAAAATGATACTGTTGTGGACGCTTGGCTCTTCCTTGCAGGAGCAACTTAAAAATTAAGAAAATGAACGGCATAAAACTAAACACAGACGTTACGGTTAGCATAGATAACCAAAGCATATTAAAGCTCGGGGCTATGGTAATAGCCTGTGCCCTGCTTATTATTTTACTCATTTTAATTCTTTTGCGATGAAATTAAAGATAGGTACTTGGGGCTGGGTTTCCATTGCAATAGTGGTTATTATTGCTATTGTAGTGGTTATAAATTGGGATAATTGGTTTAATCCCGATGTGGTAGAAAAACAGCCCGACCCTGCCGGTAATGGCAGCGGTGGTGTAACCGGAAACCCTACCGGCAGCGGTTTAGATACGGATTTGGTGCTTAAAAAAGGCTCTAAAGGTGTGGAGGTAGCAGCACTGCAAAAGTTGCTCAATGAAGTTGACGCAAGCGAAAAAATAGCCGAAGACGGTGTATTTGGCACGGCAACGCGTGATAAATTGTACCGGCTATACTCTATCACATCTACATCGTTACGGCATCTTTCTTTAGTGCGTACCGGTGCGCAAAGTGGCTTTAATTGGAATATCTTAATTCCTAAATTTATTCAACCATGACAGCCGTAACTATTCGCTATAAAGGCGATAAAATACCGTTTAAGGACTTGTTTTACCAATACTGCAAAGTAAAGGAGGGCTACCGTAATAGTGTTTACAAAGACCACAAGGGCTTTGATACCATAGGTGTAGGGCATTTGATTACCGGCAAAGAGCCGTTTCAAATTTTTGCCGGCAAAACTTACGATGATAGCCAAATTAAACAGTTGTTTGATTTGGATTATGAGCGTCTTAGTATTGATACTTACGTTTCAGAGTTACAAAATGAATACTTTGGCTATAACATGATGTTAGCCGTAGGGCACTTCATTTGGGCACACGGCAGCGGGCAATACCACACGTCAAATTTACGTGCAGGTATTATTAATGCCACGTTTACGTTAGATACGGTAATAGAGTATTTGGACGCTAATTGGGACTTAAAAAGTAAGCCCAACCAAAGGGTAAATAGGGAGGATTTTAAGGTGGGTTTTGCTGCCACGCCCTGGGAGCCGGGTTTTATTTTGCCGTCTCCGAGCAACTAAATGGTTGGTTTCCGGCGGCGGCGGACTTTATAAAAAAGCATGATAAAGCGATAACAATTATTTTACTTTTGATACTGTTTATTGTTATCTATTTTTTTGGGTATAAAAAAGTTAAGAAATGAAGGAGGTTATATTTTTATTGATAGGGTTGATGATAGGGTTTGCACTCTATCATATCGCATTTAGAGCCGGCAGAACGGGTATAATCATTATGCCGTCAAAGCAGCCCTATATGCCCAACGGAGCTACCGGCAGTAGCGCAGCCGTAGATAGCGGTAGCCTATCTATAGTAGAAAGCCTTGAATATCAACGGCTGCACGACTACTTTAACGAGCACACAAATTGGTTTAACTGTAAATGCGAATTGGCATGAAAATGATATACATCTATTGGCTATTAGCCGTAGCAGCCGTAGCCATAACGGCATATTTAGTGGCAAGCAACATCAAAACAAAAAAAGACCTCGAAGCGCAGCTGGGGCAGGATACGGGCTTAGTTAGGGGCAATAACGCTAATACGCGACCACAACCGCCCACCGCCCCTATGGACGATAGTCATAGCGGTAATACCGTTGTAGCTCCGGTAGTGGCAGTTGTAACTCCGGTAGCTCCGGTGGTTACCTTGCCTACCGGTACAACTATTCCGATTGATACCGGCACGCGGACAACTACACCGGCAGTAGCAGCCGGTGGCTTTTTTATGCCTTAAATTTTTACTATGCTAAACAAGCTAATATTACTCACTATTGGGCTATTGGTAGTTGGCGCAGCCGCCTACTATATTGCCATGAATAACAAAGACGAAGGAAAAACTAACGTTCATTCTTTTACGGTATGATTTACGAACTTTTAGACGCAGCAGCACCCGGCATATCTTTGGATGTGCTCACTAATTTAATTAATCAAAGCCCCGTTATTGCGGTGCTTATTATAGCTATTAAGTACTTTTACGGGAAAGTTACGACTTTGGAAAAGGAGGTGAGGGAAGATAACGAAAAGACAGCGCAATATTTAAAAGATTTAAACGAAAAGCTGATGACCACTATTCAAAATAACACGCAAGCCCTTAACGAGCTTATTAACCGTTTAAATGATAAGTAATGGCAGCGCAAAAAAAGGCTAAAGCAGCACCCAAAACACCGCCTACGAAGCCCTTAGAGAGGCTATATAAAACGCGCTTCATAAAGCTACGAACAAAAAGCGGTGGGAGCAACACCGCCTTTGCGCGTGATAGGGCAGGTGTTTATCTTATTCAATATAACGGAGGTTTGCCGGAAGAGAACAACTATCACAACTTAACAAAAGAAGATGAAGGCAAGGTGGTGTATATTGGTATGAGTGATACGCAATTAGAAAAAACAGCACTCCGGCACTTCTACCGGTGGGACGATGATACGCAGTATCGGGCTTCTTTAGCACATGGTAAAGATGACCCCGCTATTGAGTGTTTTACGATACGCTTTATATTGGTAAAAAATACCACTCAAGTTTCCATTAAGCAAGAAGACGGCAGCTATAAGAAAATTATGGCTACTAATGCTTTAGAGGCAGGCTTAATTATTAAGCATAAGCCAAAGCTCAATGAAACAAAATATCAGTATGCTTACCACATTTATAACGGTAAACTAAAAATGCTCAAAACAGCAGAAGAGGTTTACCACCCCTTGCGCAAAGCCGAGCAAGAGGCGATAAATAAATGGTTGGACGAAGAGTTTACCTCCACGCCCAAGCCTATACCAAGCGATGATGAAGTGCCTTTTTAGGCGTTTCCTTGCAGCATGGCAATAGTGCTGTTCTGTTCGGGTTTACGGTACTCCAATACTGTATAGATAGCGGTAATATCGCTCCTATGCAGCGTTATGGGTGCTGTTTGATTATCTAAAGTGTAGCCGGTGTAAATACTATCACTATCATTATAATGCCACTTGCGTATCAGCACGTGGCTTTTTGTTGCCAATACATAGCTGTTTCCATTGATAATAAAGTTGTCTTTGACTTCCGATAGCAGCAGCACACCACCTACGGCATACTCCGGCAGCATAGTATTATCTAATACCGGTAGTTCTAATTCAAAGGGGGTTTTAGCGTCTTTCTTTAGCCCTTCCGGTAGCAGTATGTTGTCCGGTAATGAAAGATAGCGCGGTAGCTCCGGTATGCCCAAATCAATTATTCGCTTGTTCACCAAATCAATTATAATGCGTAGCTCTTCTTCCTTAAAGCTAAGGCGTTGAAATAGGCTGTACCCAAACTGCCGTGCATTGGTGGGCGGTTTTCCAAACGCTTCGCCCAACTCTTCTGCTAATATGCGATACTTTTTTGTCAGTTGTTTTAGGCCTGCACCTGTTAAATTTTGTCCTGTCATGGAAATTATTTTGGTCGTAACTTTTCTATTTGAAAGATTATTTTTACATTTGTAAAAAAATAGCGGGCTACCAAAACAACACCCGTACAACCAACATGGCTAACGCAGTAAAAAACACATTTAAATACTTGACTCTTAGTCATGTTGGCAAACTATTTGGGTGTGGTAGCTCAAATCGTTATCAAAGCGGGGCGTTTAACCAACGTCTCGCTTTATTTTTTTCACTTCAAAAAAATACAACATGCAGCAGCCACTTACCGAAGAAGATGTTACACGCTTGCGCCTAATTTTTAATGAGGCGCAACAAATTTTTGAAAAGAACGAAAACAATAGCGCAAAAATCGTTCCAAATGCTGAAAAAACAGCAGAAGAACAGAAAAAAATTTTTTACATCTGTAAAAAAATAGGTGTTGACCCCATTAAGTACCGTTTAATCTAACTTTTAATACCAAAAAAATGATAAATATACGCGTTTGCGAAGAAGGTTTTGATACGTGCACAGACGATGGCATGGTAATTAGCAGGCATAAAGACTATGTAGGTGCTTTGCGGGTGGCATGGCAGGTGGACATTTCTACAGCTTGCATAGCGATAGAGGAGGCTTACCCACGATTGCCGGAGCTTGTTACCAACGTTGCCAAATATTGGGCTTTGCAGGCGCAAAAGAAGGATACCTTTGAAAGGATAGATGTAGCCGTATCGGTTAGTAATATGCGATTTATGGAGTGTGTTTTGACGAACACTTTCAACCAAGAGGAAAAAGACGCTTATAGCGATGTGCTGAAATATATACGGAATTTTATTGATAATTATAGTATAAAGTAATGGCAACAAAAGCGATAGAAGAAATATGCGACCCTAAACGGTTCTTAAATGAGCCTATAGATTTTATCTACCTACCTTTTGGAAGGGTGCTTATTACGTTTAACACCCTACAGCCGGTATGCTCTATGATATTGCAGTATAAGCCGTGTTTAGGGCATGTGATAAGCCCAAGCTGGCAAGCCTACGCACTCTCCGGTGATGAACGCGTGCTTTACGAGCATTATATGTCTCCGGCAGAGGTGGAAAAGCGCAAGCATTATGTAACGCAAATAGTTGAAGATATAACGAGTAACGAAACTAACAAGTAAAAGGTATGAAGAAAGTAAAAATACGGTTGGATGTTTTTAATCCCACTTTTGATAAAAGTGCTTTTATAGGTAAATTGTTATCTGTTTTTCCAAGCTATCAATTAGACCTTATAGCCTATCCTTCAAAGATAATTCACGGGCTGTTTAATCAAATTGAGATTGGAATAGAGGGTACAGGTTCTTTTTCATTAGGGACACTGCAAAGCCTTTGTGATAAGAATTTTAAAAATATTGTTATAGATGTTCGGATAGTTTCTTTTTGTAATGTTCGGATACTGCCCTTTCCCTACGAGCCAAACGACCCTTTACGTATCGCTTTATTAACTAATTATCGTTGGGATTGGGGATGTGTTGCGGAGGATGTTCGTTTTATTGCAGGATCAATACCTCTGCCCTACACACGTTATAATATTGTTAAAGACTACTCTTGGTTAACTATAATAGAATTTAACGTTGAGGATGGCGTAGAGTATGAATTACATTATGGTTGGTTGTGCGCTGCTATGATTGCTTACAATCGGAGGCGTGAAACTCCCGTGATTGCCGACATCTACATACACGACTGTTAACCACTAATCAGTATCATATATGGCATATTACGAAGAACGGTTAGCGAAACTTGGCATAAACGCAAACAACAATGTAGTGCAGCTTTGGGAGCTTAATGCCAAAAGTTTGCAGCGGGAGCTAAGACCGGTGCCTATTTTCACGAAAAGCGATAAGGGCATTTGCATTTTAGTGTACAACTTAGATAGAGAGTTGGTTACCTACGGCAAAACCAAGTCTACCCAAAATGTGGTAAACGTCCATAAATATATCAAAGATTGGTTGGACGGTAATGCTGATATTGCCGACTTAGATATTTCCAACTACTCCATTACGCGTTTGGAGCACCCTACCACCAACAAGAGCGGGGACGAGGTAAAGTACATGAAGCCCAAGAGCGTGCCAAGCTATCCGTTCTTACCGCCTTCTTTGTTGGACAAGTATGATAGTGGTACGCCTATACCGGTGCTCTACCTTACGGAGGGCTTTTTTAAGGCTTTTAAGGCACACCTACACGGCATTGACTGTGTAGGTATGCAGTCTATCACTTGTTTGCGCAACAAAGACACAAACTTGCTATGGGAGGACATTACAAAGATTGTAACGAGGTGTAAGGTAGAACGGTTGGTATGGCTGACAGACGGAGATGTGGATAGCCTGACTACCAAAGAAATTACGAAGGACACCGATTTGTTTAAACGCCCTAACGGCTTTTTTCAATCTATCTATACCTTTTACGAGCTTACCTCCGACCTTACCGATGTGCAGCGGTATTTTGCGCACATTAACACGCAAGAGCTTAGGCTCTACAGTCCGGAGTTAAGCCTCAAGGGCTTAGATGATGTGTTGGTGGAGTTGCCGGAGGAGGCAGCAGCTGTTAAAGCAGATTTAGAAGGCTTTAGTGCTATGGCTCCTGGCAAAGTTTTTTATGGCAAGTATGTTACCAAAATTAATATCACGTTTAATGTAAGTAAAGTACGCGATTATCTACACCTAAGTTCTATTAGCGATTTTTACAAGTATCATGTTGAAATTCGCAAGGAGTTAAAGAATTTAGACTATTTTACCTATAACGGCAGCACCTATATTTGGGACGAGAAAGAGTGCGAAGCAGTCATTCAAATACCCGCAGCGGTCCGCGATTATATGCGCGTGGGTAATGATTATTATAAGTTTATAGATTTGCCGAATAAAAGTAAATACACCACGCGCAAGTTTTTAGCGCGCAATCGCAACATAATTATTGAAGACCACGGGAAAGATTTTGTAAAATTGATAGCCAAATATGAAGCGTTTACGGTTGTGCCTAATCATGTTAATTTTGAACCAATAATTAATAATTGCTATAACCGTTACAGCCCTTTTTTGTTTGAGCCGGAGGTTGGCGACTGTTCCGAAACCCTTCGCTTTTTAAAGCATCTGTTTTCTACCGATCCGGTAATAGTTGAAAATAGTACCGCTACATTTACCTGTGAACGGTGGGAGCTTGTGCTCGACTATATTACGCTTTTGTATCGGCAGCCGGTACGCATACTGCCTATTCTTTGTTTGGTTTCTAAGGAACGCCAAACGGGTAAAACGACCTTTGGTAACTATTTACAACAACTGTTTTCCGGCAATGTAATCAATATTGGAAATGAAGATTTGAAGGCAGAGTTTAATTCGCATTTTGCGGATAAACTTTGCATTATATGTGATGAGACTAAAATAGACAAGCACGAAGTGGTTCAAAAAATTAAGCGCATGAGTACCTTAGATAGTATTGTGATGAATGCTAAAGGAAAAGACCAAATAGAAGTGCCGTTTTTCGCTAAGTTTATTTTAATGAGTAATAATACGGAGGATTTTATAAAGATTGACGAGCAAGAGATTCGCTTTTGGGTGCACGAGGTGCCGCCCTTGAAGCATGTAGATTTTAATTTGTACAAAAAACTGATAGATGAAATACCCGCATTTGTGCACTTGCTACAAACGCGCAAAATGGTTACGGAAGAGCAAGAGAGGCATTGGTTTAGCTCTAAACTTTTGGCAACGCCTATTTTGGAAAAAGTTCGCTTGGAGAGCCAAAGCACCGTAATGAAGAATATTAAGATAGAGGTAGCCTCACTTTTTGACGCTATAGAAGAGAATGAGCTTAAACTACCTTTAGAGGTTATTTGTGATTGGGTGAAGGGGCAAAATAAGTCCTACATAGCCAAAGAGCTTGCAGCAGCGGGTTGTAAATTGTACGATAAAACTACCGTAAAATACCCACGCATAATTTTACGGCAGCATGAAAGCGGTTACGGCATGGCACAGACAATAGAATATACGCAAGCGCGCAAAAAATACTACCTATTCCTGCGAAAAGATTTTGAAGAACCTGCCGCAGCACCCGCAGACGACTTTAGCTCTACTCCCGCTCCGGTAGCGGAGGGAGAAGATGATGTACCTTTTTAGCCGATATATTTTGCTTTTTCCATATAGGTAGTTATATTTGCAGCGACTAACTACTGCACCTTGACAGTTCTCAAGGAAAAATTTTACGGTACAGCCTCACGCGAGCGTTTAAGAAACGCTTACTTGCCTTTATAAGGTGCAGTTGTTTGTCAGCGCGTGGGGTTATTTTTCACTTTTTAATTGTTTAAGGCAAATGACTAACAGCCAAACAACACAGCCCACCGGCGGGGCAAAGCAGCCGGACATGGTGCAAGTGGAGCGAGCACTATTAGCTAAGCTATCCGGAGCGTATGATAGCTTCATAGACTTGCTACGCGCAGCGGATAAGCTCAATAGGGCTTCGCAAGTAGGCGTAAGTATGGTAAGCGACTTAGACCGCTACATACGGTTATCGCAAACAGCCCTCATGCTTAATGATGATGAAGGCTACACAGAGCGGGCAGACGAGGTAGCCCGCGTATTGCCCAATATTGAACAGCTAACGCTATTTTGGGACGGAACGTTGGAGCAT
Organism: Chitinophagia bacterium; assembly: GCA_010021705.1. Classification (GTDB taxonomy): domain Bacteria; phylum Bacteroidota; class Bacteroidia; order Chitinophagales; family Chitinophagaceae; genus RGMU01. The sequence continues at coordinate 16,598 of RGMU01000010.1, forward strand.
TGCATAGCCAACTATGTGCCATAGCGCAGCGCATTATGATTAACCAACAGAGCCACCGGCAACGGTGGCTTTTTTATATGCCTACCACCGGCAGCAGCGCAGCCTATAAGGTTATTCTTTCGTTAAAGCGTGCTTTGCCGAGCAAACACAATACTTATTTTTCTAAACAATAAAAAAAATGGGGGGCAGAGTGGCAGAACCGCAAAAACCCTTTGTGGTAAAGGCGTTTGCTTGCCCCCCATTTCGATCCAAAACGACTCAC
>RGMU01000091.1 GCA_010021705.1 Chitinophagia bacterium
ATTATAAAAATTCCATTTTGTAATTGGAATTTTATATATTGCTTAGAGGCGGCTTGCCCAACATCACTTTGCAAATATTGAGCAACCATTATAATGCTACCCGAAATGAATATTACAAAGAAATTAGCAAAGTATCCACCACAAAAAACTTGAGAGGCTTTATCAGCTACGCCATCATAGGGTTGAGAGACGGATTGGAGGAGACCCTAAAAACTATACAAAAAAGCCTCACTGAACTTATGTGGAAAAACTTTATTTATGACACATTTGCTAACGTTGAGGGTCAAAAAGAAGTTATCAAAAGGCAAAGAATATTAAGTTTGCATTTCCCGATAACCGGCTCATATACGGTAACAGAAATACCAAAATTAAATGTTGAAATAGCGTATAATTATGCTACCGTTTCAGAAAAAACACTCACACGAGATTTAGATGAATTAGTTTCATTAAATATGCTGAATAAAATGGAACATAAATACTCCTCCAACATATCAATTTTGAACCAACAACTGCCGCCGTATAAAGGTCAGAAAGGGCTGTAAAAAAAATTGCCTTATTACTAATAATTACCTTGTTCAACAAGCCATACCGCAGGGTGTGGCTTATTGATATTATATCAAAATCTAAAATATATTTTGGACTTTTTGTTGACGTATCAATTATTGTCCGGGAAATCAAAATATTTAGTCTTAAATTCAGCTATGGTAAAAACCAATGCGCTTGCATTGGCTAATTTCTGACTAATAATTTTCTTTGCAACTTCTTTACATTCAGAGTTGAATATAAAAATATTATTGGAACAAACAGGGATGCCACTACCAAATAACAAAATTTTGGTATTTTTTATTTTATCTTTGTAATCGCCTTCACTTATACTGCTAATCATGTCTTTTGTTGAGTTTAAATTGGCATTCAACTTAAACTCAACTAATAGAGTAGCAACGTTGCCATTATTAGACTTAACACCTATTGCCATATCCATAGTCTTCATTTAAAAAATATCTTTATTTTCCGAACTGCCTTTTATTTTATCTAAATTTAGCCCTTTATGGTCTGGCAAAAAAGGTTCTGGTTGCTTACTTTTTGATTTCTTAGATTCTTCTTCAATAATTTGGTAATGCCATACACATGCAGTGGATACTGCCGAGCAAGCGGGTGATTACGGTAGTATTATAGCAATATTTAACGTCGCTACTCTGCGGTTCCTCCATACATATTAATTTTATCTAATGAAGCATTAAACGATTGAAATATAGGCTCTATGTCTGTTTCCGATAACTCATAATTATAGGTATAAGCATCATTGTTTTTTGCCAAGTAAAAGTTAGTAGCTTTTGGGTTAGCCAATTCTTTTTTGGCGATATACTTAATCGCCATTACCATATCGGGGTTGTGGCTATTAATCAAAAAGCTAACCCCGATTACCTTTTGCAGCATTACTACCAAACGGGCATATTGCACTATCCATTCAGGGTGGAGGTGCGTTTCCGGCTCGTCTAATATTAAAAGTGTTTTATTATCCAGATGTCCACTTTGGTAGAGGATTTGCAAAATGGCAAAAGATTTTATGCCTGTGGCGCAACTTAATAAATCTATTTGTAATCCGTCTTTTCTTTTATAAACAAAAGATGCCGTTTGGCTATCAAAAGCAGTTTCACCGTCTAACACTTCATCACTCAATAGCTTATCTATTAAGCCCTTTTCGTGGATGTAGTTTGGCTTTTTTGTTTTGAGTAATTGGTCTAAATCTTCCCAATGAACTATGTTTGTAGCTTGTAGATTACTTACGGCTAGTATTACAGGTGTATCAATATAAATTACTTTATTCACAGAGAACAGATTGGCTAATCGTTCATCCTCCCGGTTGGTAATAGCCCCCCCCAATTCTTTAAGATTATAACAGTTGGGGCTTACTCTTTCTGAAAAACTAATGGCAACTTCGTCATCTAAAATTTTGATAGTCCTATGGTATATGGTATCATAAGCAGCCCTAAACTTGCTTTGCACTACTTCCTTTACTTTTTCAATTAGGGTGTGTATATCTACTTCTTCGCCTTCTTCTTTATAATGTCTTTATATTCTTCACTAAAAGTCCGCTCTAACCTAAAGATGTTTAAACTCAAAATGGTACTTTCCTGCCCAATCTTTATAATATTATATAAGTTGTACCATCTATCTATAATAGATAATATTTCTTCTTCAAATTTTCTTAATTCTAAATTTCCATCAAATATTCTACTAATTTCCATACGCATTCTATAAATAGTCTTAACATATTCATCATTCTCTTGTTGTCTAATGGAAAACCTCAATATATATGATAATTCATCCAATATAGCTTTAGTAAATGTTAAATCCTTTCTTACTACATTTGATACAATACCATTATAATCTATGGAAGTTTTTATAATGCGATATAGTAATTGCGCTATGGTACTTTTTCCGCTACCGTTATTGCCGGCTACCACCGTAATGCCGTTTAATACAATATTGGCATGGTGAATGGCACGAAAGTTATTAATTTCAATTTCTAACTTTGGAATATCATTCATAATTGTTTAGTGTTATATTGTGCGGAAATTGGTTTATTTTTGCAATAATACAAAAAATACTTCTTTTCCCCCTACACCACCACAAATCCATCGGCATCGTTCAAAAAAGGGAGCTTAGCGCGGGTGGTGAGTAGTAGCTCTTTGTCAAGGGAAAGGGAGGGCATGGCGGTGGCATCGGCGCACTCCCATATAGTGTTGCCCATGGGGTCTATGCAGGCACTGTAGCCGGAATAGGTGTTGCCCTGCGGGTCTGTGCCCACACGGTTTACGCCTATCACATAGCATTGGTTTTCTATGGCGCGTGCTCTAAGCAATGTTTGCCAAGCAAAGCTACGCTTTTGGGGCCAGTTTGCCAGATATATAAGCACGTCATAAGGGGCATCAGGTGTATAGCGGCTCCATACCGGAAACCGCAAATCATAGCATATCATGGTGCATATTCGCCACCCCCCTACCGATGTTATGAGCTTTTTATTACCGGGTGTGTAGTGCCTGTCTTCATTGGCGTAGCCAAACAGGTGGCGTTTGTCATAATGGTAAACCGTGCCGGTGGGTTGTACCCACAGTAGGCGATTGTAATATCTACCTTCTTCTTCTATCATCACACTACCGGTGATGATGCACTTGTGGTCAGCCGACAGTCTTTTTAGCCAATTTACGGTATCTCCGTCCATTGGTTCGGCGAAAGTTTCCGGCTGCATAGAGAAACCCGTAGTAAACATTTCAGGCAGTATTACAATGTGTTTTTCAGGCTGTATGTTAGCCAAATACACCTCAATAGCTGTTTTATTGCCAGTCTTATTTTCCCATTCTAACGGTATTTGCAGCGGATAAACGAGTAGAGAATTTTGCATATTATATGGCACAGTTGAATAATGAATTTCAAATTTATGCGTTTATTGTTTATGTTTGCTATTCAACCATTAGTAGGGCGCATGTTTCCTTTGTTTTATATCCGTTTTTTGCCGTTTTTTAGTGCATTGGGGGGAATATTGTGCTTGTTGTTGCTTGCACCCGTTGCACTACACGCTAAGCAAAGCAAGGATAAAAAGCAAAAGAACAAGGTGTTTCACATTTACCCGGGCACGCGGTGGGTAGAGGTGAAGCGGCTAAAGCCCGACAGCACTGAAGTATCGTTTAAAGACTCGCTGTTTATGACCTTTAGCCTGCGGGATTCTTTTACTTACCGGTTGCGAAACGGCTTTGTATATACCGGCAAATACACTTTAGACGAAGACTATCTTTTAGACTTTGGTACAAGGAAATATACATTGGCAGAACGTAAATACACCAGCTTGGTTTTAACTGATGCAGACGGTATATACTACTTTGCAAAGGACACCTCCGATACGTCTGCGGTAATTGTGTTGCAAGAGGAAAAGGTGCTACCCGTAACTAATATAGACGTTATGATAGGGCATTGGACGGTTTATAAGCGTGTGCAGGAGAAGGAAAGTTCCGGCTTTTTAGACCCGGAAACGGCATTAAAATCGCTTTATATTGCCGGCATGGGTAGTACTTCTCAAATGGGATTTATAGTATGTGGCGGCGATAATGAATATGAACCCAACTGGTTTATCAAAGGCTATTCAGATGCCCAAACATTGGATATTGACGGCAAAAGCCCCCGCACACTAAAGGTAGTGAAATGCCAAAAAGGCGAACTGATAGTGCAAGAGGGGGATATGAACTACTATTGCAAGCAATTTAAGTGATAGGGTGTAATTAAGGAATACACATTTGCTTATAATATCTCAACCATATTTAAATAATTATCAACAGCAAGATACAAAGCTTCGTTAAGGTGTGCTTGGTCTAATTGCATTATTTGCAGCCGGCAACATATATTTAGCGATAACAGCCCATGCCCCATGCCCCAAATGGATAATGCTGCTAAGCGCGCATCGGGAAAGCGAATCAAACCTTTATCAACGCATTCTTGCACACAGCCCATAAAAATGGTAAAGCAATCTACGCTGTTTGTCCATTGGTCTTCTTGATTAATGGCATTCATAGGGTCTTTGACAATAAACATAAGGTCGTATAGTGCGCTATTTTCCATGCCAAATTGAATATAGGCTCTGCACAGCTGTCTTAAACGTTTATAGGGATGGAGGTCAGTAGCAACTTCGGTAAACAATGTTGCCATTTGTTCAAAACCATAGTGCTGTACGTCATATAGCAATTCGTCTTTATCTTTATAATATAAATAAATGGTAGCAGGGCTATACTCTATTTTATCTGCTATGCCTCTAATGGACGTTTTTTCATATCCTTCATTGATAAACATAGCCGTAGCAGCCTTTATTATGTTGCGCTTCATTTCTTCGCGCTCCCGCATCTTTCTTTCCGATATTCCCATGGTAACTTTTTGCAAATATACTAAACATTGTTTATATTATTACCATATAGAATAAAATAAATCTACACTTAGCGGCTTTGCTTGCTCACTTTGAATAAATAATAGTGGCTCACAGCTTGGGAGCGCGTTGCAGGGTTCACAAACTTTATATTAAGTTCGCTTACCTTAAAAAATTCGCCCTCTAAAAGCAGAGAATCCGTATGATACCCATGCCGATTAAGGTATTGCATACCGCTTTGCATGGTAAGCACATATTGCTTGCCCACCATAGAGTCCAAGCTATCGGCAATGCTCATGCGCTTGCCGGCATAAAAGTCTAAGGCATCTAAAGGGTCTTGCATTTGAAAGGCTATAAACTCACGCTGCGGTATGCCTTTAGCTTTGATAAACTTGCCTACCACTGCCCCCACCTGATATTCCAACAATCGGGTATAAATAAAATTGGTAAGCAGCACATTGGCTATCAGCATGACAACTACCGGCAGCCATAGCACTTTTGCTGTAGTTTTTAGATAAAACTGTAAGGCTAACAATAGCACAATTCCTGCCACCCATATAGCTATTGCTCCTACCCCGCTTGGGAATATTTTTATTATTAATAACCCGCTTAGTAAAATTAATAATGTTGCCACCACAGCATTAATAGCCCGAAACACTTTCGTAACGCGTTCTGCGCTATGCCCCTCTATCCATGCTAGCCATTGCTTAGCACATATAATGGCAACCAATGGAAAAGCCACAAATATGTAATGGGGTAGCTGATATGCCGATGAGGCAAGCGATAAATAACCCAATGTAAATCCACTTATTGCAATAGCTTCTTCATGCGCTGCTATATAGAATTTGCTTTTTATGATATGGTAATATTGAATAAACAAAGCAGGCACAAAAACAAATATCCATGGTAGAAAAGACCATAGCATGTTTTCAAAAAGAAAGGTGAAATGTGCGCTATTGTGCCAGGGGCTTTCGCCGGTAATGCGACCAAAACTCTGCGACCAATAAAAGAACCGCAACCCTGAATTGCCCCTTGTACCATTCACCAATACATCAGGGTGCATATCAAACTGGGTATATAGCCCTATACTTACCGGCAAAAGCACTATGGCAATCACCACTAAACCCACAATGTATTCCCACCTAAAAAACTGCTGCCACCTCATTTGCATAGCCCAATGCGGTGCAAAGCAAAACACGGGTATCATTAGCGCAATAGGTCCCTTGGTTGCCATTCCCAACCCAATGGCTATGCAGCCTGCTATAAGCCTAATCGGTTGCTTTTTTATGTCCCATTCGGCTATTTGGCTAATGGCTATTGTTACCCAACCCATAAGCATGGTATCGCAGCGCACATCGTTAGTCATAAGCATCATGCCTTGCGTGGTAGCCAAAAACAAAGCTGCCAAGCGACTTGTGGCTTCGTTATAATAGCATTTGGCAAGGCGATAGGTGGCATATAGCGTGGCTAATGCCATTAATAGAGACGGAAATTTGTAGGCAAAATTATTTGCCCCAAACAGCAATATGCTTAGGGCATTCACCCAAAACAATAGCGGCGGTTTATCCAGATAGTCCATATCCGGTCATATACATGCAACCAATTAGAACTATGTGCCATAGCATGG
>RGMU01000092.1 GCA_010021705.1 Chitinophagia bacterium
GATAAAACCTATCTATATGCCGACTATCCAATTGGCAGAAAAATATATGTAAACCTTAATGGACTATTAATAGGTAACGATAAAGGCTTGCCTACCATTGCTTATACAGTGGATGCCATCGGCTCGCAAGGTATTCCTTCCGCACTTATCAAAAACTATGTGACCAAAGCATCTTACCCTAATGAGGTAAAGTATCGTAAGGTAACCTTAGAAGATATTGCCGGCAATGCCAGCTCTTACATTAATACCCTTGTTGAACTTAAAGACGTACAATTTGCTGCCGGTTCTAACAATGTGAATTATGCTGCACCAAGTGCGCAGTCTTCCGGTACCAACCGTACTTTGCAAGATTGCATTAGGTCTGCAACCATAATTATGTATAATAGCGGCTATGCTAATTTCCAAGCTGCCATTACTCCTAATGGCAGTGGTAGTGTGTTGGGTGTGTACTCTACCTATAATACCACTCCACAGCTATTAATTAGAGATACCACAGACGTTAGACTAATTAACGGACGTACATGCCCTTAGTAAAATAGTATGGCTCAATACCACTATTGAAAAAAACATTAAAACTTATCTATTTATTTCATTTAAACATTATTTTTACACTTTAATTCATTGTACTTAACATGAAACGTTTACTTCTTCTTTCTGCCCTTTCTGTGGCAGCTTTATCAGCCAATGCTCAGCTTTCCCTTGCCGGAGCAAGCCCTTACACACAAAACTTTAACTCCATTGGTGGTGGATTGCCAAACGGCTGGACCGTGTATATAGGAGCAACAGACAACTCTTTAGGCACATTGGGAACTTTTAACAATTCCGCGACCTTTGGCGTTTACGATACTGCCAATTTAACTTGTACAGGCAGTGTCCGAGCCGTAGGTTTTAAAAACTATGCTTCCGCAAACGTGAGTGGTGCTCATGACTCTTGTGGTCTTCAAAGTTCCAGAACAGACCGCGCTTTAGGTGTGCGCCAAGTAGGTCCTACCTCCACTGGAGGTGCCGGCTTTGACTCCGGTGCTACTTTTGTATTAAAATTAGCTAATACCTATGGTATGTCCGGTATCGGTTTGAACTTTAAACTACAATCTTTAGACATAACTAGCCCGCGCACTACGAACTGGAAATTACAATATGGTTTAGGCAGTAATCCTACTAGCTTCACGGATATTGCTGCAACCGGCACCATGACTACCGGCGGTCAAACACAAGTAGTAGTTATTCGTTTAGTAACATTGGTATTCTCCAGTGGTTCAGGCAACCGTGCCAGCACAGCCATAGACGATTTTAACCTTACTTGGACAGGCATGGCACGCACAGCATTAACTGAAGTAAGTGCTCCTAACCCTATAGGCTTTACCGTATTAGGCGATGCTACCGCTAACGCTATCACATTTGGCTATCAATTAGAAGACGCTAACGGCTACACCATCAGCCTTTATGACTTAGCAGGTCGCCAAGTGGCTACCACTTCAGCAGAAGCTAACAACACCACCATGAGTAACATCAACCTTGCTCCTGGTTTCTACATTGCTAAACTAAGCAACGGCACTATGCAAGCAACTACCAAAGTAGCTGTTAAATAGTCAATCAAACATTCACAGTATTATAAAAAAAGCTACTCTAATCGGGTAGCTTTTTTCTTTGGTACAATCTTCCTAACAAACCGCTATTGGGCTATCTTTTGCTTGGCAATAGCTTCCGTAAACCATAAAAAATCTTCTACAAACCGGTTTATATTTTTGGCTAACCTTTCGTTCTGCACTTCACCTTCGGCAGTAATATTTTTATCCACTTCCGGCACTAACAGTTTTGTAGGCATGGCAAAACCGTCTATGGCAAGAATAAGCAATTGTAGTAGATTAGACGCATTTATGCCCCCTTGTATGCCGGCTGAAGCCGTTACCACACCCATCGGTTTTTTACTCCATTCTTTGGTAAAGTAGTCCACTGCATTTTTCAATGCACCGCTGTAACTGTTGTTATATTCAGGTGTTGCTAATATTATTCCGTCTGCGGAGGCTAAGGCATGGCTAATCTCCAATAAATGCTCCGGTGGATTAGGCATATCCTTTAAGCGTTGCTCCATAACGGGCAAGTGGTATTGCGCAATATCTATAAAGGTAACTTGGGCTTTGCCGGTGGCAATAAGGGCATTTTCAACCGCTTTGGCTGCCCTGATGCTTTGCCTGCCTTCGCGCACTGCACCATAAAGTAGGGTAATATGTAGCATAGACTATCTATATTTGCTTTTATTCTTAATTTTGGCTAAAAATAAGGTTTTATATGAAACAGGCACTATTCGTTTTTGCAATACTGCTATTGACAAGCTGCAAAAACACTTGGACAGAAGAAGACAAAACCTCTTGGATGACCGCATGCGAAGATAATGCCAAACATGATTTTGATTCACCCGAAAAGTCTCAGGTATATTGTGAATGCGTATTAAATAAAATGATGGCAAAATACCCCAAAATTAACGATGCCTTAGAACATCTGCCGGAGCTTATGAACGACACCGCATTAACCAACTGCAAACAGATGCTGCAAAAATAGCCTCATTTTCGCTTAAAACGGTCATCGGTAAGTGCCAGCAAAAATTGTAGCAAATCACTCTTTTCTGCGGCAGTAAGGTGCAACGGTTGGGCTAACAGCGAGTCGGCATTTATGGGATGCGGCACAAAGCGCAGCGGGTTATCATAATATTCAATCACATCTTTCAACGTTTTGAACGCACCATTGTGCATATAAGGTGCTGTTGCAGCCACATTGCGCAAGCCCGGCACCTTAAACTTGCCTATATCTGCCCTATTGTGCGTTATCACATACCTACCCGAATCGTTCCACGTTTCGCCGTCAAACAGCCCAATGTTCCGAAACTCATCTCCCGTAAAGTCAGGCGAAAAATGGCAGTCAAAGCATTTGGCTTTTTTACTCATAAACAGGGTACGCCCTCTAATGGCAGCCGCGCTCATAGCTTTTTTATTGCCTGCCATATAGCGGTCAAGCGGAGTGTGAGAGGTTTCTAAAGTGCGCTCAAAAGCTGCAATAGCATCCTCAATACGCGCACCGGTAGCCACACCACCATAAAGAGCTTTAAATGCCCGCTGATAGTTACTATCGCTATTTAGCCTTTGCACAGCACCTTGTAAGCTAAAATTCATTTCATTGCTATCCCCCACCGGAAAGTGCACCTGTTGCTCTAAACTTTCAGCCCTGCCATCGGCAAATAAAAAACTTCGAGCGCTCACATTCATGGCAGACGGTGTATTGCGCTTGCCTAATCTACCCAAATATCCTTTGCTAAACGGCACTGTGTCGGCAAAGGCATAAGCCGGAATGTGGCAACTGCCACAGCTAACCGTACTATCAAGCGATAGTGCCTTTTCAAAAAAAAGTTGCTTTCCCAACTGCGGCTTTGTTACCGGTACATGATTAACCGGTTGCCCAATAATCCATAAAGCAGAAAAATTGCCTAAGAAAAAGGCAGACAACAACAGAATAACTTTTTTCTTATTCAGCATGAGCACGGAAAATCAGCCGCAAATTTATTTTATATTGCATGATGTTTGTATGCAATTTATACTTAACTTTGCTTGCGTATTAAATGCAAATATCATGAAAAATTTTGCTGCTCCTTTATTATCGTTTTGCCTATGTTTAGGAACTATAAGTGCCACCGCGCAGGCATTTCACAAAGGTACTTATTTAATCAGCTTATCGGAAGGCTCTACCAAAAGTGCCATTAAAACACGCAACGTGAACGATGGGCGAGGCTCTACCACCATTGCCGGAGATAGAGACCCGCTTACCTTTGAATATGGCGTTACCGATAAGTTAGGCATTGGCTTTAACATAGGCGGAGACGTGTTTCAAGTGAACCCTAACTCGCTTTATGGCTTTTCTACCACCACAGGCAAAGACATTACGCTTATTTCAAGCGAAATTACCATTGACTTTAACTACCACTTTTTAAGCACCAAAAAGGCAGACTTTTCGGTTTTTAGCTCTTATGGTATAGCCTCTGTCTCCTTTGAAGGAGATGACGCTATCAGCCCCACTGACGGTTCTGCTCAATACAAATATGCTGCTACCGGCTTAATTTTCCGCACCGGCGTAAAAGCAAAATACTATTTTTATAAACGTTTAGGCTTTATGTGCATGGTAAGTGCCTACAAAACATCACCCATGAAGCAAAACGAAGAAACCGCCAACAGCCCCATCTTCTTCAACACCAATACCCGCATGAGAGGTGTAGCCATAGAATTTGGTCCCTGTTTCCGTATTAGATAGCATTTAGCACTCAAAATATAGCGGGCATATAAAAATATTTGCCCCAAATTTGTTTTAACCAATAATAACCCTTAGTTTTAGGGTTATTATTGTTTTCACGTTATTTATTAATAAAATCAACTTATATGCAGGCAGAACCAAAAACAACTTTCCCTTCCGATATTGAAATATCAAGGGCTACACGATTAAAACCAATTGGCGAAATTGCTGAAAACTTAGGCATTTCAAAAGATGATATTATTCCTTACGGAAAATTCAAAGCCAAAGTACCTTTGAGCTATATTAACGAAGAAAAAATAGCCCAAAGCAACTTAATACTTGTAACAGCCGTTACACCAACCAAAGCCGGCGTGGGCAAAACCGTTACCAGCGTAGCACTGTCATTAGGGCTAAACTACATTGGCAAAAAAGCAGCCGTAGCCTTGCGTGAACCCAGCTTAGGTCCATGCTTTGGCATGAAAGGCGGAGCCGCCGGAGGCGGGTACAGCCAAGTATTACCTATGGAAGAAATTAACCTCCACTTTACCGGTGATTTCCATGCCATTACCTGCGCCAACAACATGATTTCCGCGCTATTGGATAACTACCAATTCCAAAACAGCAATACCGACAAAGCATTAGACAGAATAGTATGGAGACGCGTATTAGACGTAAACGACCGCTCCCTGCGCAACATAGTTACCGGCTTAGGAGGCAATGCCAACGGCATACCCCAAGAAGCCGGTTTTGACATTACGCCTGCCTCTGAAATTATGGCATTGCTTTGCCTTTCTACCGATTTTGACGATTTACAAAGGCGTATTGAAAATATAGTATTAGGCTATAGAACAGACAAAACACCATTTACCGTAAAAGATTTAGGCGTAGCTGAAGCCATTACCGTTTTGTTAAAAGATGCCTTGTTGCCTAACTTAGTGCAAACCACTGAAAATACCACTGCCTTTGTGCACGGCGGTCCGTTTGCCAACATTGCACATGGCTGCAATTCCGTATTAGCTACCAAAATGGCACTAAGCCTAAACGACTATGTGGTAACGGAATCCGGCTTTGGTAGCGACTTAGGCGCAGAAAAGTTTTTAGACATCAAATGCCGTTTATCAGGTTTAAGACCCAAAGCAACCGTAATAGTGGTTACCACCGGTGCCCTTAAACTACACGGCGGCGTTGCCGGTGGCGACATATCCAAGCCAAACTTAGAAGCCATGATAGCCGGCTTGCCCAACCTCCAAAGGCACGTAGAAAACATGCGCAACTTTGGGCAAAGCATCGTGGTTTCGTTCAACCGCTTTAAGTATGACTCTGACGAAGAGGTAAACTACCTTGCCGATTGGTGCGAAAAAGAAGGCGTAGTATTTGCTATCAACAACGGCTTTACCTCCGGTGGCGAAGGCGCAGCTTCTTTAGCCCAAAAAGTGGTAGATTTAATAGAAAACAACCCTTCTAAAGACATTAACTTTACCTACGAACTAACCGACCCCATTCGCACAAAAATTGAAAAATTGGCGAAGAAAATATACCGTGCAGCAGAAGTAAACTTTGCACCCACAGCAGAGCTTAAACTAAAATCTTACGAAAGAAACGGCTGGGGTGGCTCACCAATATGCCTTGCCAAAACGCAGTTCTCATTCAGCGACAACCCTGCCCTTATCAATGCACCGGTAGGATTTACCATAACCATAAAAGACTTAGTGATTAATGCCGGCGCAGGCTTTATTGTGGCAGTGGCAGGCGAAATTATGCGTATGCCCGGCTTGCCCGAAGACCCGCAAGCCTACAGAATTAAACTTGTAAACGGCGAAATAGAAGGACTTAGTTAATGGTCACGATTAGCCGGCTTCCTATGCCTGCGTTTTTTATCGCGCCCTATCAATTTTATCACTATCATTATAGGCTGAAACTATGCTGCAAAATGGGATATAATCGTTACCTTTGCCATAAAATAGTGAAAATATGTTAAAAACAGGAAATAGCCTTGTTAGCATTTATACCGAGATGACCCCCAACCCCGAAACCATGAAGTTTGTGGCTAATAAGTTGCTTTATCCAAGCAAAAGTATAGATTTTGCCGATGAAAAAGCTGCTACACCTTCTCCCTTAGCGCAAGAGCTATTTGGCTTTCCGTTTATTAAGAGCGTTTTTTTGGCGGGTAATTTTATTACCTTAACCAAAACACCCGACACGCAG
>RGMU01000093.1 GCA_010021705.1 Chitinophagia bacterium
GATACTATTTAATAGATTAGAATTGATGGTAAATTCGTTTGTGGGAAGTATTTTTATATATAAAAGCCACGTAACGATATTCCCGATACTATTAGCACGCAAAGGGGAATATTTTATAGCAGGCTATGATGTGATAGACAATAAGGAGATGAAAGAAGTGATGCCTCCACAATTAATGCAAGAAGAACAGGTATCTGAACTATTAAAAGTTCAGCCTGCCCATGTCTCTGCGTTAACGATTGATAAAGCACTACTTCCTTATTTGTTTGAATTGCGTGGTAATCATGTGCTTATAATAGGAGAAGTAGATTTTAAGTTTTGGGGGTGCTATGTGCGTGAAAGATATGATGTAAAAATGTTTGACGATTTGTATCATTCAGAGCCGTCTTATTTAAAAGATGTATATTTTTCAACTAAAAGCTAATAACTAATAATTTACACACGCAAATTAATAACATTTATGAATTAATTAACCGTGTTATTGAATTGCTATGATAAGTGTTATTAAATTACTACTTATATTTGCCTTGTAGTATGTGCCCACACCTTGCATATTATAAAAGATAGTAAGTATCAAGCCACACAAACACACTTATTATACATTTTATGGAAATACCCGCCTCAGCCAAGTTGTTGATTATACCCGTTGGCGATGACCCTGCCGGATATGTAAAAATAGACTGCATATCCGTTAAAAATGCAGCAAAAACATTGCGTGCCATTAACCATACGCTTAGGCAACGGGTGATACGGCTGTTAGCAGAAAACGGTAAAATGAACGTTACCGATATTTATATTCAGCTACGTTTAACCAGTCGGTGGCTTCACAGCAATTAGCGGTGTTGCGCAAAGCCAATGTGGTGATAACAGAGCGGGAGGGTAAATACATTAAGTACACGCTAAATGTTAAGCGATTGGCAAGTGTAAGCAAATTTGTGGTTGATATGGTAAATGCCGATGTTTGAATGCCTACTCTTCCGGCTCGTCTCCAAACCAGTCTCTTGCTACGTGTTCCATATTGATAATATCTACAGCCTCTTGCATGGTGGGTGCAATGTTAATGATGAGGTCTATTTCTGTTTTCTTCATGGCTTGTATCAATGCTTTATCCACATTGGTATAAACTACTGAATGATTAAGTGCATAACAGTTGTTGTGTATTTCTTCCAATTTTGGCAGTGCTAGGTCTTCCGCCTGTGTTAGCTCTGTAAAATCAACAATGTAGGCATTACTGCCATTTTGGCTTAAATCGGTAATAAGTTGCGACAATTTTTGTACGCATTCAAGTGTTAAGGCAGGAAAAAGAGGTGTTATTAGTAGGTAATTGCCTTTGGTATCAATTTTGAACCGCATATAAACATTTTAGGGGTAAAACGCAAACATATTGTATTTTTATCAGCAAAAGAAAAAGCGGTAATCAGGTGATTATCCACATTTAACAATAAATAAGGAATTTATTTTACCCTGAATGTAACCAATATAGCAAAAAAGCACTAATTTTATAACAAATATCAGAAACAGTACATGGATTCAAATTTTTCACCCAAAGTAAAGGAAATTATCTCCTACAGCCGTGAGGAAGCCCTACGGTTGGGGAATGATTTTATAGGCACGGAACACCTTTTATTAGGCTTAATAAGAGAGGGCGAAGGCATGGCATTAAGAATATTACAACGCTTAAATGTTGACCTTTATGACCTCCGCAAAGAATTAGAAGCTACCATAAAAGACAAAAGCAGCAAGCCCGTAGCCAACTCTAACAGCCTTCCGCTAACCAAACAGGCAGAAAAGGTGATTAGACTAACGGTTTTAGAAGCGAAATCGCCCACCGGTAAATTGGTGGAAACAGAGCATCTTATGCTATCTATATTAAAAAATAAGGATAGCGCGGCAACGCAAATTTTAGCCCAATATGAAATAGATTATGACCGCTTTAAGAGCGAACTAAATCTGGCTTCAGGGATAGACCCAACTTCAGAATACGGAGATTCGGGTGGCTCTGATTATGATGATGATGACGATGAAAAACGCCAATTTCAGCGGCAGAGCAAACAGACCCCGGGCGGTACGAAGTCTAAAACTCCGGTATTAGACAATTTTGGGCGCGACATAACCAAGTTTGCCGAGCAAGGTACATTAGACCCCATTGTAGGTAGAGAGGCTGAAATAGAGCGCGTATCACAAATACTAAGCCGCCGCAAAAAGAACAACCCCATACTGATAGGTGAACCCGGCGTGGGTAAAACTGCCATAGTAGAAGGCTTAGCCCTTAGAATTGTGCAGCGCAAAGTATCACGCGTGCTGTTTGACAAGCGAGTAATCAGCTTAGACCTTGCAGCATTAGTAGCCGGCACTAAGTATAGAGGTCAGTTTGAAGAGCGCATGAAGGCTATTATGAGCGAGTTGGAAAAGAACAGAGACGTGATTCTGTTTATAGATGAGATACACACCATAGTAGGCGCAGGAGGGGCTTCGGGTTCTTTAGATGCTTCTAATATATTTAAGCCCGCCCTTGCTCGTGGCGACCTGCAATGTATTGGTGCATCTACCCTTGATGAATACAGAATGTATATTGAAAAAGACGGTGCATTAGACCGTAGGTTTCAAAAGGTGTTGATTGAACCGCCAAGTGTAGCAGATACAATTACTATATTGAACAACATTAAGTCTAAATATGAGGATTTTCACAATGTTGTTTATGACGCAGCTGCCATAGAAGCCTGTGTGAAGCTAAGCGACCGCTATATGACAGACCGCCTACTACCCGACAAAGCCATTGACGTTTTAGACGAATCAGGGGCGCGTGTGCATCTCAAAAATATTAACGTACCTCAAAATATTTTGGATTTAGAGAAAAAAATAGAGGACATTAAGCAAGAGAAAAACAAAGTGGTGCGCAGTCAAAAGTTTGAAGAGGCTGCTGCCCTTAGAGACCGCGAAAAGCGTTTGGGAGAAGACCTTGAAAAAGCAAAGGCAGATTGGGAAGAAGAAGCTAAACACAAGCGTTACCCTATAAGCGAAGAGGCTATAGCAGAAGTTATCCACATGATGACGGGCATACCCGTTATGCGTATGGTGGAAGCAGAAAGCGCAAAGCTACGCCGCATGGACGAAGACCTGAAAAGCGTAGTAGTGGGGCAAGACGAAGCCATTGTTAAAGTGGTGAAGTCTATCCAACGGAACAGGGTGGGTTTGAAAGACCCTCGCAAGCCCATAGGTTCGTTTATATTTTTAGGACCTACGGGTGTGGGTAAAACTGAACTAGCCCGCGCGCTTGCCCGCTATATGTTTGACAGCGATGATTCGCTGGTTCGTATAGACATGAGCGAGTATATGGAGAAGTTTTCGGTAAGTAGGCTTATTGGTGCGCCTCCGGGCTATGTGGGTTATGAAGAAGGCGGACAACTAACGGAAAAAATTCGCAGAAAGCCCTATTCAGTTGTGCTGTTAGATGAGATAGAAAAAGCACACCCTGATATATTTAACATACTATTGCAGGTGTTAGATGACGGGCAACTAACAGACGGACTTGGTAGAAAAGTGGACTTTAAAAACACGCTTATTATTATGACCTCTAATATAGGTGTGCGTCAGCTTAAAGACTTTGGTACGGGTGTAGGCTTTGCTACCGCAGCTAAAACCAATAGTGCAGAAGAGAGCAGCAAAGGGGTAATAGAAAAAGCGTTAAAGCGCACCTTCTCTCCGGAATTCTTAAACCGAATTGATGATGTTATTATCTTCAATTCGTTGGAAGAAAGCCATATCAATTTGATTATTGATATTATTATGCGTGATGTAATGAAGCGTTTGAACACAATGGGCTTTACGATGACGTTATCTGACACTGCTAAGAAGTTTATTGCCGAAAAAGGCTATGACCAAGCCTTTGGTGCAAGACCGTTACACAGGGCAATTCAAAAATACCTTGAAGACCCATTAGCCGAAGAGATACTTAATCATCGCATAAAAATGGGCGACAGCGTTACGGCTGACCTTAACGAAGCCGACCAAAAAATTGTATTCTCTATTTCTTCTCCTGAAACGGTAGATGAAGTGAAGCAATAAGGCGGGGTGCCATACAACTAATACTATCACAAAGCGCGGGGTTTTACTCTGCGCTTTGTGTTTTTTAGCTACTTAAAATGATGAAATGCCAATATAGCATATTATGAAAATACAGCCTCCCCCACCCCTCTTGGTGCAATGTGTTTAACGGCTTGGGCAATGGCTTTGATATGGCTTGGTGTGGTGCCGCAGCAGCCCCCTACTATGTTTATCCAGCCGTTTTGTGCCCATTGGGTAATTATTTCAGCGGTTTGGGCGGGGGTTTCGTCATATTCGCCAAGCGCATTGGGCAAACCCGCATTAGGATAGGCACTTACGTAGCAGGCTGCCTTTTGAGACATTTCTTCAATGTGGGGTTGCATTTGCCGGGCACCTAAAGCGCAGTTTAACCCTATGCTTACCGGCTTGGCATGGGCTACAGATATTAGAAAGGCATCTAAGGTTTGCCCGCTAAGTGTGCGCCCCGATGCGTCTGTTATGGTGCCGGAGAGCATGATGGGTGGTTTTGTGTATTCGGAGTGGTCTTCAAAATAGCGATGAACGGCTACTAATGCAGCTTTGGCATTGAGGGTATCAAAAATGGTTTCCACGAGCAATATATCTGCCCCGCCTGCCATTAAACCGTCTATTTGTTCATAATAAGCATCGGCAACTTCATCAAAGGTTATGGCGCGGTAGCCGGGGTTGTTCACATCAGGCGATAGGGATAATGTTTTGTTCATCGGTCCTATAGCTCCTGCCACAAAGTAGCTATCGGGGTCGCTACCCGTTTGGGAACAATAGGTGGCAATGGCATCTTTGGCAATGGTAGCAGCAGCCTTGTTAATGGGATAGGACTGCGCTTGCATATCATAGTCTGCTAAGGAAACGGCTTGTGCATTAAAGGTGTTGGTTTCAATAATATGTGCACCTGCTTCCAAATACGCTATGTGAATTTCTTTAATAATGTGGGGCTGCGTTAGGCAAAGGAGGTCGTTGTTACCTTTCAGGTCTTTATGCCAATATTCAAATTGTGCCCCCCTATAATGGGCTTCGTGAAGTTTATACTGCTGTATCATAGTGCCCATGGCACCATCTAAAATCAAAATTTGTGAATTTAACAAATTTTCTAACCTACTAATTACACTCATACAACAAAGATAAGAGATGTAGGTATAAAAATTACAATATTGGTGTATCTTTACCGATTTTAAGACTTAGAAAACGGTAAGCGTGGGTATAAGTGCCTACATTTGCCTATATAATAAAAGGTGTATGAAAAATATTGTACTACTATTTATGGTTGCGGTGGTTATATGCTTTAGCAGTTGCAGGTCAATGGTAGCACCGATACCATCTCGTGCCTTTAAAGAGCCGGCATATAAAACCAAATTCCACTTTGGTTTGGGTAAAAAAGGCAATGAGGTACACAACCGGTATTGGTCACGGGACAGATATGGCTATAAGCCCCACCCTAATAGAGGTTTGTATAGATAGCGTTGTGCTATTGTTGTTACAACAATAAAAAATAATCTTTTTTGGCACAAAACAGTAAGGCAGAGATTCTGCAAGTGGCTCAAGAGTCCATTTTATTACAAGCGCGAAGTGTAAGTGCACTTACGGTAAACGAAGAATTTGTTAAAGCGATAGAAGCCATAAGGAATTGCGCGGGTAGTGTGGTGGTGAGTGGTATAGGTAAGAGTGCCATTATTGCACAAAAAATTACGGCTACATTTAACAGTACCGGCACTTATGCCAAATATATGCACGCTGCAGACGCTATTCATGGCGATTTGGGCATGATAACAGCTAATGATATATTGCTTATTCTTTCCAAAAGCGGTAGTAGCCCTGAAATAAAAGCTATGTTACCGATTTTAAAGAGTTATGGTAATATCATAATAGCAATATGCGGTACAAAAGGGTCTTACCTTGCCGAAAATGCAGCCATATTTTTGGATACAACGGTAGAAAAAGAGGCTTGCCCTAATAATTTAGCCCCTACAACCAGCACAACGGCACAAATGGTGATGGCCCTCAAACCCATTCATGATGCAGCCACTATAAAACGTATCGTTGTATCCACATACCAATCGGTATCAGGTGCAGGCAAAGAAGCTATGGCCGAACTCGAGCAACAAAGCCGAGTCAATTTAGCCGGCTCAACAGCAGCCCCTGAAGTATTCAAAAAATCGATTTCGTTTAACTTAATCCCACAAATCGACTCATTTACCGAAAGTGGCTATACCAAAGAAGAACTCAAAATGATTAATGAAACCAAAAAAAT
>RGMU01000094.1 GCA_010021705.1 Chitinophagia bacterium
CTTGTTGGTTAACGGTTGTTGCATTAATTTTTGATAATAAGGGGCAAGATTTTCCCATGTGGTTACGGTAAAATCTTGGGGCAAAAATTTCCTTTTTAGCGGCTCTAAAGGCTGGTATGTGCTGTTGATGGACATAATTAAAATTGAATAGATAAGGCAACAAATGTAGGTTTATTTAATGAAAAAAAATGTGATGATGTAACAACCAAAACATTAAGCACCCAACAGCCCAAACCAAAAATACAACATCAAAAAAAAGTGATGTTGTTGCCAACTGAAAAATGAGGGTACAACATCAAAAAAATATGATGTTGATACCAACTGAAAAATGAAATACAACATCAAAAAAAAGTGAGATTGTTGCCGACTAAAAAATGAGGATACAACATCAAAAAAATATGATGTTGATGCCAACTAAAAAATGAGCGTTCAACATCAAAAAAATATGATGTTGTAGCAAACAATATCACACCCCTTCAACATCATTATTACGCTTGTGCTTCCACCTGCGGTGAGACCATAGCCATATTTCGGGCATTGCGTTAATGTCTTTTTCTAAACGGTGGGTGTGCATATTTGTGATTTCGCCATCGGAGGTGTTTTGGGGGTTTTCTACTAATATTTCGGCATCAAGGGTGTAGTAGCCTCGCTTTACTTTTTTTATGGAAATATAAACAATAGGTAGATTTAATTTTCTGGCAATTATTTCCGTTCCCTTAAACACAGGGGTGTCTTGGTGTAAAAAAGTTGTCCAATGGGTGTTGTGGGTAGAAGGCGTTTGGTCGGCAATAAAGGCGGTGGCATTGAGTTCGTTTTTCACGCGTACCATGTCTTTGTAGGTGTTGTTCATGGCTATGAGTTTAGTGCCAAAGCGGGAACGCATGTTATACATTAATTTATCAAAATGCGGGTTGGTAAGCGGATGATAAATAACATATAGTTGATGCCGGCAAGCAAGGCTAAAGGCATTACCGCCCCACTCCCAATTTCCCCAATGCCCCAACACCAAAATAATGCTTTGCTTGCGGTCTGCAAAGTTGTTAAACAGCTTTTGCGCTTGGGGAGTGATGGCGCAACGCCGCTGCATGGCTTGCTTGCTGATGGTGAGGGTTTTAAAGGTTTCAAGGGTGAGGTCTGCAAAATATTGGCAATATTTTTTATATATGGCATGAATTTCAGCAGGAGAATGATTGGGGAAAGAGCGTGTTAAATTGCCTATTATTACCTGCTTTCGGTATTGAAAAATGCCAAACAGTATAAAGTTTAGCGCAGCGGATAAAAGATAAAGTACCGGAAAGGGTAATAAAGCAATAAGATAAATTATTGGTAAAAAGCAGTAAAACGCAATTTTTTTCAAACGATACCTAAGCTAAAATAGTAACGAAAATCTATCATAAGCCGGAATAACGGCTATGATAGTTAAAAACCTTATATCTGAATTGCAAAAATATAAAATATAGCTATACCTTTGCCCCGAAATAAATTAAAGAATTCTATGATACAACATCAACTCTCTTTCTCTTCCTCACTACCTAACAAAAAGCACCTAAAACTATTTCTTTCGCTATTAGCGTTGCTTTTCATTTCTAAAACAGCTTCTGCTACCGTTGTTCCGGTGTTTACACGGGGTGCTGTTCAAAATGTAATTTATTGTGCGAACACAAACCCCATTATTATTGATACATTGCTAACGGTAAATGATGATAACACCACCGATACTTTAACATGGAGTATGCTTACAGCCCCAAGCCGCGGTTCGTTATCAATTCTTCCCTTCACCGATGACACATCATTAACCGTATTTACTACCCCTAATGGTAGTATTAGGTATAGTCCGCTTCCGGGTACGATAATGGACTCGTTTGATGTTCAAGTGAGCAATGGCGTTGATATAGCCACAACGCGCATTATTGTAACGATAAAGCCGATTCCGCACTTAACTTCGGGTTTAACTCCTGGGGGTTTTTGTAATGGCGATACCTTTACTTACCGTGCTACTTTTGACCTGATAGGTACTACTTTTAGCTGTGAACGCCCCCTAATAGCAGGGATAGGCAACATACCCGCCACTTTTACGACAGATTCAATTGCAGAAGTGATAGACAACAGTACTGATACTACGATAAGGGTAAGCTACATATATATAATGGAGAATAACGGCTGTGCCGATACGCAAACCGTTGTGGTAAATGCCAACCCGATACCTACCCTTTCAAGTAGCGTAACGCCTCCGGCAGCTTGTAGCTACAATGCTTACAGCTACATTAATACAAGTGCCACACCCGGTGCGCGGTTTAGCTGGCACAGGGATAGTGTTGCGGGCATTAGCAACAGTGCCAGAAGCGGTATGACAGATACTATTATAGAACATTTTGTGAACACTACCGATACTGCGCTTATGGTTACTTATATGGATACTGTACGTGCCAACGGCTGTATGAGCACTGCTACCATAACACTAACCGTAAACCCTACGGCACGTTTGGCAAGTGGTCGCACTCCTTCGCCTATATGTGACGGCAGTAACTTTATGTATGTGCCTACCGCAACGATAGGTAACACTACCTTTAGCTGGAGAAGGGATACCGTTATTGGGCTTAGCAATGCAACAACCACCGGTATTGATACCATTAATGAAGTGCTAAACAACACCCTTTCTAGCACAGTTAGCGTACCTTACTATTACGAATTATCCGATACTTTTGGTTGCCGGTATTCAGACACTGTTAGCTTATCCGTGAATCCTACGCCCCGCTTAACGGGTAGCTTGGCAGATACAATATGCGATAATGCTACATATAGAAGAATGCTAACAAGTGCCACTACCGGTACTATGATAATGTGGCACAGAGACACTGTGCGAGGCATTAGCAATGCTATGGGGCACAGTTCCGACTCTATAGTAGAAAGGCTCATTAATACTACAAATGCACCGGTATTGGTAGTTTACTTAGATACACTTATGGCAGCAGGCTGTATGAGCACTACGTCAACTACGCTATTGGTGAAACCTACACCGGTTAATACAACTACATTAACGAACAGGGTGTGTAGCGGTGCACCTTATTCTTACAATTATGTACCTTCTGTTAGCGGTAGTTCGGTAACATGGGTGCGCAATGCTGTTGTGGGTGTAGCCAATCCAACCCAAAGCAGCATTACGGACTCTATCCGTGAAACATTGACAGATACGGTAGCCACATCGGTAGCCGTGATTTACAATGCTACCATTAGCTTAAACGGTTGTTCATCAAATCGTTCGGATTCTGTGTGGGTGCACCCTATACCGGTATTGCGTACCAGTCTTACGCCTGCGGGTATTTGCGACAGCACTTTGTTTAACTATCCGGCTGCAAGTGCTACACCGGGTACGGTAATTACATGGAGCAGGGCAGCGGTAAGCGGTATTGCAAATGCTGCGAATAGCGGTACCGGCAATCCTAATGAAGTGTTAGACAACACGAATGCCAATACTATTCCGGTGATGTATGTGGATACTTTACGTGCCAACGGCTGTAGTAACATTCAAAACGTTACGGTTAATGTATATCCTACGCCACTATTAAGCTCTTCAACAACGGCTACTCCGGTATGCGACAGTGTGTTGTTTGCCTATACCTACGCGAGCTTAACAGCCGGCACAACCTACTTATGGTCAAGGAATGCCGTACCGGGTATTGTTAACATCACAAGCGTGAACAATGCGGGTAACATCACCGAGTATTTAGACAATGATACCACAATGCCGGTAGTTGTAGTTTATACCATAACGCTTACAGCCAATGGTTGCAGCCACTCACAAACCATGAATGTTACGATTAATCCTTCTCCAAAATTAAGCTCTGCGTTAACGGCAACTCGCTGCTCAGGTAGCGCATTTACCTACACACCAACAAGCGCAACAACGGGTACTTCGTACTCATGGGCAAGGGCTACTATGGCGGGCATTACACCGGTAGGTTCAAGTGGTTCAAACAACATTAATGAAACGCTTATAAACACTACAAATACAGCTAAAGTAGTTCCATACGTTTATAATCTTTCCGCAAACGGCTGCTCTAAATCACAGACTATCAATTTAACCGTTAATCCTATTCCTGCCCGCCCAGTTATTGCTATTCGCCCTAATGATACGGTTTGTCTTAACTCAGGGTATCACAATGTGGGGATATTAGGTTCTTCCGATACCACAGTTAGGTTTACATGGGGGGCACGCAATGCTACGCTATGGAGTTCCGGTAGCGGGCGTGTAAATGCCTTAGTTGACTTTAACATGCCGGGTAAAGCCATTATTTATGTGCAGTCATACATTAAAGGTTCGCCTGCGTGTTATTCACAAGATAGTGTGTCTGTTTATGTGAGAACTACAGGAGCTACAAGAGCATCTGTATGGTATTTCCAAAACAGATTTGCTTGTATTCCTGCGGTATTTGACAGCTACCAATGGGGTTATGATGACCAAACCACTTTAGACTCTACCCTACTACCGGGTGAAACTGACCAAGACTACTATTGTCCGTCTCCATTAGCCAATAAGCTATATTGGGTAATTACAACAAACGGTGGTTGCAGAACTAAAACATATTTAAGCAATCCGCTTGGTATATCACCTGCTACGATGAATGGCGAAGTAAGCGTTACGCTGTTTCCTAACCCAGCCGAAGATATTTTGAATGTGGAAATAAACACATTGCAATATCAAGGTTTGGACATTGCAGTGGTGGACATTACGGGTAAACAATTAGCGCATTACAATGTTGGAAGTAAAAATAATGCGATAGACGTTAGTAGTTTGCAAAATGGTATGTATTTTGTGGTAACTTCTCAAAATGGCGTTAAGCTAAACACATCAAAATTTATTAAAAACTAAAATAATATTTAACTACAATAGCAATGAAAAGGTTATTACTATTAATGGGTATAACAGCGGGTTGTATTGCAGCCAATGCACAAGCACCTACTGCGCCCAAAACTGCCCCTAAGCCAACAAAATATAGCAAAGATGCCGACCTATCTAGGTTGGTAATAGACCTAAACCTAAAAGGCGGCGGTTTGATGCAGAAGTACTCACTTACCAATGAAAATTTGTACAATTCAGCGGTTGTGTATAATCGCGGTGAGCTAAAGTTTAACAATGGCATGTCTTTCGGGGGCGACCTTCAATTAGGCGTATTCTTAGGCAAAAACAGGCACTTTGGTATTGGTACGGGTATTTTATACTTTAGCCAATCGGGTGAAGCTACGATGGAAAACTTTAACGTTGCCAACAAAGAAACGGACAGCAAAGGCAATGCGTACAGGCAAATTATTACCGCTACTGATAAAATTACGGAAAAGCTAACCATTACCAACATTAACCTGCCTTTGGTGTTAAAATACAAAAACAGGTTGAGCCAAAAATGGGGCGTTACCGGAGATGTGGGTTTGTTGTTTAACTTTCAACATTCTAATTCGTATAACTCCAATGCGATGTTTGACTATGAAGCGGTTTATCGCCTTCAAACCAACAGCGATGGTACAAAGTCTTATGTGTTTGACAATACTGTTACGCCTGACGTAAACAGCCTATTTTACACTAAGAGCTACTTTTACCAAAGCCATCCGGGAGCTACTAAGGCTGATTTAGATGCCTACTTCCTTCAAAAAAGAACGGAAGGCATAAATGTGGCTACCGGCGTGAAGCCGACCAACACTACGGGTGATTATGCTATGACAACGGGTAGTGTGGGCTTTATTATACAGCCTGCGGTTAACTACTTTTTGTCTGACAACTTTGCCTTGAACTTGGGTGTTTATTACACTTATCAGTCTATAGCTAATTCTAACAATATCAATAACAAGATTATTGATAAAGGTGGTAATTACAACACGGTATTAAAGTCGGTAACGTCTAATGACGCTCAATCTTTTGGCGTTAACTTAGGTGTTAGATACTTTATAGGTAATAATAAAGATACCGATGAAGACGGCATTCCCGATAAAAAGGATTCATGCGTTAACGAACCGGGTTTAGCTGCGTTTCATGGTTGCCCGGATAGAGATAAAGACGGCGTGCCTGATAGAAAAGATGAGTGCCCCGATGTGTTTGGTTTAGCTCAGTTTAATGGCTGTCCGGATAGAGACGGAGACGGTATTCCTGATAAAGCAGATGCTTGCCCGGACGTGGCAGGATTGGCAAAATATCAAGGTTGCCCGGACAGAGACGGTGATGGCGTGATAGACAAAAATGACGACTGCCCTGATGTTCCGGGTTTGGCGAGCCTAAGAGGTTGCCCTGATAGAGACGGAGACGGCGTTCCT
>RGMU01000095.1 GCA_010021705.1 Chitinophagia bacterium
GAGTTGACCACCGCACAGATAAGCGTGTTGTCGCTATCGCAGGTGGCAAGCATCTCGGGCCTACAGTCGCAAAATCTGTTGTCCAAACAAGTCGTTGCACTTACGACAGGCCAATTTTTAGCTTTGGGTAGCGCAGCATTAGTAGGTCTGCAGACCGACAATATCGTTGCGCTGACAACCTCGCAGGCAGCAGCGTTAGTCACTAACAGTGTTCGGGCACTAACGAGTACGCAAATTTTTGCACTTCAAACGCAAGATATTGCCTCTTTAGGCAATCCTAAATACCTTTGGGGGATATTAGCCATACTTTTGGCTACGTGTTCGTGGGCATTGGGTAGCGTTATTAATAAAAAGAAAGGCAAAGCCGAGAATCCTACCTTTAATGCCGGCTTGCAGCTGTTTTTTGGCGGGGCATTGATGTTGCTTATAAGCCCGGTGGCTGATGATTATAGTCATATTGATTATTTTAATACCGAAGGCTTGCTGTCGCTACTGTACCTTATTGTGTTTGGTAGCTTGTTGGGCTATACGGCATATATGTATGTGTTGCGGGTGCTACCCGTAGGTGTTGCCACTATTTATGCCTATATCAACCCTTTAGTGGCGGTGCTTTTAGGAGTGGCGGTGATGCACGAGACGGTGAATATATATACGCTATTTGCCTTTGTAACCATTATAGCGGGTGTGTATATGGTGAATAAAGGTAACAACATGCCGGCAAAACAATCGCCGGAGACCACTGAAGATAAAATGGTTTCAACTTCTTAATTTTTTTCATTAATCTAAAAAGTATGTCTTTAGCAACTCACGTTTCAGCAATTGGTACCTCCCCTAACCCTGTAATTAGTGCGTCTTTTGGTGCACAGCCTACAGCACACTTATTTATGGCAAAGTATGGTGCCGGGGCATGGCATGAAGGTGAATTGATGCCTTTTCAAAATCTTAGCCTCAGCCCCATGGCACTGTGCCTGCATTATGGGCAAACGGTGTTTGAAGGCATGAAAGCCTTTCCTACGGGTGACGGAAAAATAAACATTTTTAGGATGCAAAAGCATTGGGAGAGATTTAACAAAAGCCTTGACCGTATGTGTATGCCCGGTGTTAGCTTTGAAATGTTTAGCAATGCCATTACGCAGCTTATACACCTTGACAGGGCATGGATGCCGGATGCTGAAGATGCCTCGCTATACATTCGCCCTTTTATGATAGCCACAGAGGCGCGCATAGGGGTTAAAGTGGCAGAAGAATACCTTTTTATGGTGGTATGTAGCCCGGCAGGCAAGTACTATGCCGAACCGCTAAAGGTGAAAGTGGAAACCCGCTACTCCCGCGCTGCCGATGAGGGTACCGGCTATGCCAAATGTGGTGGCAACTATGGTGGTGCCTTCTACCCTACTGCGCAAGCGCGTGCAGAGGGTTATGACCAAGTGATATGGACAGACAGCAAAGAACACGCTTATATAGAAGAGTCGGGTACAATGAATATTGTATGCGTGATAGACGGTACTATCATTACGCCTGCGCTTTCGGGCACTATATTAGACGGCGTTACGCGCAGTTCTCTGCTTACCATTGCGCGTGATAAAGGCATTGCCGTAGAAGAAAGACGCTTAAAGGTGTCAGAACTGCAAGCTGCCCTTGAAGCAGGCAAGCGCGTGGAACTGTTTGGAGCGGGTACGGCAGCTGTAGTAGCCCCTATAGCTCAAATTAGTATTGGCGACAATAACTACCACACGCATATAGCCCCCGATGCCCTGATGTACACGCTCCGCGATGCCCTTAACAGCATTCGTCAAGGTAAAGCAGCAGACAGCTATGGATGGAATACGGTAGTTTAATAGAATGTAGTGTGCAATTTTAACTTTAGCCTGCGCCCGGACCAAAAATTGGGGCGCATTTTTGTGTATAAGGTATTGATAGGTGGTTGATAAGTGAAATAAAAATGTAAATTAAATGTGTATAAAATGTTAGTTAAATAGGGCAGTATTTGTGGATAACAAATATTTATTTTAGCTTTGTGTGTATAATGTGTATTTATACGCTATTTTGCGGTCATTATCTTAATAATGTATAATGCGGAAATCAATACCTATTCTGCCATTTATCGGTTTCTTGTTATATATTCTATTTACGTCATACAGTAAAGGAGGGAATATGTTAAGCGGTAGTGATGGCACCGGAGCACGCGGCGGGGGCGGATGTAGTTGCCACAACGCTGTTGAAGATACGAGCTTAACGTTGTCTATTGTAGTAGATTCTGAAGGCGTAGCCGTTGACCATTATATACCGGGTCTTAAATATAGGATTAAACTAACCGCAGTGAATCGTAGTGCCACCATGTTGCCCAAATATGGCTTTAGAATGGCAACTATAGCCACAGCCAATGCGGGAAAGCCTAATGCAGAAAATACAGGGGCATTTTCAACTGAAAATTTGTCGGAAAATGCTCAAATCACATCATTAAGTTCATTTAACATTTTAGAGCATAAACTGCCGGTAAATGCCACCATGGGTAACGGGGGTGAAGGCACTATTTATGAGCAAAGCGTTACATGGACAGCACCCGCAGAGGCTGAAGCTAAGGGGGATTTAAGCATTTTCGCTGTTTTGCTGGCAGCCAATGGAGACGGCAAGCAGGGAGGGGATAAGTGGAAAAAGCAAATGATTACCTTATCGGCATGGAAAATTCCGCTAAAAATTACGGCAGCTACCAAACGAGTATGTGTAGGTAGTGATTTTACTTTTAAGGCAAACAAAGCGGGTGGCTTTTGGTCATCAAGCAATCCGCGCATAGCGAATATAGGCACAAACTTTGGCGAACTTCATGCAGAGGCTCCGGGTGAAGTGGTTATAACCTATACTGTTAACTCCGAAATGAGAGACTCTGTGCGGTTATTAGTAGAACCCAAGCTAACAGATGTAAGCAATATAGTGGGACCGTTGAGGGCATGTGAGGGTATTCCCATGCAATATGAACAGGATTACCATCATGGCAGTTGGAGCGTGGATAATGATAATATAGCGACTATAGACCAGTCGGGGCTGTTTATGGGCTTGGGAGAAGGTGTTGCTACTATTTCTTATTCGGTTAGCGGGGCATGTGGTAGTCTTACCAAAACAAAAACAGTGAAGATATACAGCAGTCCTTTTGCGGGCAGCATATATGCCCCTGAAAGCGACTGGTGCGTGGGCACACCGGTAAGCCTTATTACAACGGGTGATAGCGGCGGTGCATGGAGCACTACCAACGATGTAGCTTACATAACGGGGAGCGGTGTGGTAATTGGTCAACATCCGGGAACAGATACGGTAGTGTATTCTGTTAAGAAAGGAATATGCCTTACGCAATCTACGCTTTCGGTTACTTATCACCCTAAGCCCGACCCGGGTATGATAACCCGCGCATGGGGCGTAAAAGCCAATAACAGAATACAACTACGCAGTGGTGTAGAAGGCGGTAAATGGAGCGTGGATAATGCGACATGTGCGATTGGTCCTGATGGGGAGGTGATAGGCTTATCTAAAGGGACTGCGGTAGTGTCTTATACGGTAAGTAACGGGCAGTGTGTAAGCACTGCCTCCAGCACGCTTGAGGTGTTTGGTAAGTATAAAAAGCGACACCATAAACATGCTGTGCAGATGATAGATAGCGTGGTACTACACCCATAATGTGGCGGTGGGGGTGTTTTTATTTCCGGTTGTTATACCTATATGTATAGTGCTAAATAGCAAAGAATTGGCTTACATTTGTAGGCTAATTGTATATGGAGCACAATAGCAATATTTTTTTTAAGTATGCGGTTTATGTATGTGCCGTTTTTTTGTTGCTATGGGGTGGTGTAATGGTGGCATTTCCTATAAAGCCCTTTTGGATAGATGAGTGGAGGCTTATTGCTAATCTTAAATTTAAGGCGTTTAACGAGCTATGGCAGCCGTTATCTTATACGCAGCAATTTCCACGCCTCTATTTATTTTTGCTTAAACAGTTTTGCCATGCGTTTAATTATTCTTATTTTTCGCTACGCTTCCCTGCCTATTTGCTAACTGTGTTTAATATGGCGTTAGCTTTTTATTTAATGAAAAAGCTATATACGCTCCGGCACTTTAGCCACTATCTTTTTTTTATAATTTTTACAGGGTCAAGCACATTTATAGACTACATGGTGCAAACTAAGCATTATGAAATGGAGTTGCTGCTTTCTTTAGTGGCACTTTGGCAACTGTATAGCGTTAATCAGCTTTTAGTAAATAAAACACCAAATGCTGTGATAGGCTATTTTTTGCTCTGTGGTAGTTTTTTTATTTGTCCATTTTTTAGCTATACGTATCCCATTGCCGCTGCACCTATATATGGTTTAGTGGCTCTTCAATATATGTTTAGTTTCAAAAAGCATTCGCTGAAAGATACTCTGTTGCTGTTTATGCCGCTGATAGCGGGCATTGCGGGCATTGCGCTTGCCTATAAAACTGATATAGCGCAACTGATGGCAGACAAACAGATGCACGGCTATTGGCAGTATAAAATGATAAGCGAAGGCAGTAATCCGGTCAAAATATTAGGCAAGCTGTGGGGCTTTTTTGCCATTGCGGGTTCGGGTTTTGTGTTTGAAATTCTGTTTGCCACGGCAAGCATTGCCGGCTGCGCATTTGCGATGCAACATGCCATAAAAGCCCTAAAAAAGGGAGCACTTGCTCAAACTTCTGTACTATTGCTATACCCTTTAGCCCTGACAGGCTTAGTGATACTGCTATTCTTTATGGGCAAGCTGCCTATGGGCGAACCCAAGTTTAATGCCTTTGCCATACCGGCATTGAGCCTTGCCATTATCCGGTTTATAGAGCACAACACTATTGTGGTAAAGGGTAAAAGTATAGCTTTGACGGTAGCCGGTTTGCTCTTTATAGGCTCTGCGGGTAATATGGTGTCTTCGTGCATTAATACATTTACTGCACCGGAATATGCCCGGCGCATAAAAATATATAATGCCACCCAAACAGCCATTAATACCGCCCAACAAAAGGGCTATGCCATTTATACCACACCCTTAGTGGCTTGGCCTGATGAGATTATGATTATCACCCCGCACTTAACCAATATTCCCCCCGCAGTGGTATTAAAAACCTTTCCGGCTTATGATGCCGGAATGGCAGTGCCGGTTTATAACATTGACACTAATATTGTAAAAAAGCCCTTAGCCTACCCTTGCAGCCAATGCGTGGTGATAAGCGGGGAAGAGTGTGTAGTTC
This sequence comes from Chitinophagia bacterium, assembly GCA_010021705.1. GTDB lineage: Bacteria > Bacteroidota > Bacteroidia > Chitinophagales > Chitinophagaceae > RGMU01. Next base: position 5,248 of record RGMU01000095.1, read on the forward strand.
ACCCGTAAGATATAATAACATGGAACAAAAAACATTAGTGATAGCCACTACGAATGAAGGTAAGCTATTGGAAATAAAAAGTATGCTGCCGCACTACCGTTTGCTATACCTTAAAGATATTGGCTATGATAAAGAGATACCGGAGCCGTTTGATACGTTTGAAGAGAATGCAGCTATAAAAGCGCAAACTATCCATAACTTTTGCGGGCTGAATGTGCTGGCAGAAGACAGCGGGATATGTGTAGATGCCTTAAAGGGCGAACCGGGGGTCAATAGCGCACACTATTCGGGGAGCAGGGATTCTGGGAAAAATGTGCAAAAATTGTTACAAAATATGGAGGGTGTAGCCCATAGAGACGCTGCGTATCATGCTGTTATTTGCTTAATTTGGCGGGGTAATACCTATTTCTATAATGGGAAATGCGCGGGTAGTATTGCCTATACGCCTCAAGGAAATGGAGGCTTTGGCTATGACCCTATTTTTATACCACAACAATATGATAAAACGTTTGGAGAATTACCACTTTCTGTTAAAAACAGCCTTAGCCATAGAGGGCAAGCCTTAGCCAAAATGCTTGCCTTTTTAGCTACGTTTGCTTAAAACCATTAATCCGATTTACACCATGAAGTTTGAAGTAGGCGATAAAGTGTTATTGAAGCACACCCAAGAGGAAGGTGTAGTGATGGCGTTTATTGGAGATGATGTGGCAGAAGTGTTGGTGAACGGTACTACGTTTCCGGTTTACATAGACTGTATAGACCACCCTTATCTGAAATGGTTTACCGAGAAAAAGAAGGCGAATAACAAGCCTACATCACTGCCGGAAATTAAGCCGGAGAAAATAGCAGAACGCCCTGCTAAGGTGTGGAAAGGTATTTTTTTATCGTTTTATCCGATATACAAAGACAATGGGGAGGAGATAGATTTTTTGAAAATCTATTTGTTAAACGAAACAAGCGTGAACATAGATTACTGCTATGAAATGGTTACTACGGAAACGCAAATATTTAAACATAATGCGTCTTTACATGCCTTTGGCAATGTGCTGTTGC
>RGMU01000096.1 GCA_010021705.1 Chitinophagia bacterium
GCCGGTTGAATGTCGCTTAGGCTGTTAGCTGTGGCTATAAACATTACTTTGCTTAGGTCAAACTCCAATTCTAAGTAATTGTCATAAAAAGAATTGTTTTGTTCAGGGTCAAGTATTTCTAAAAGCGCAGAACTTGGGTCGCCTCTAAAATCTTTACCCATTTTGTCTATTTCGTCTAATATAAATACCGGATTAGCCGATTTCACCTTTCTTAACTGCTGTATAATTCTACCCGGCATTGCCCCAATGTAGGTTTTTCTGTGCCCCCTTAGTTCGCTTTCGTCATGCAAGCCGCCTAAGCTAACGCGCACATATTTGCGTTTAACAGCCGATGCAATGCTTTTACCCAAAGAAGTTTTGCCTATACCCGGAGGTCCTACAAAGCATAGTATGGGCGATTTTAGGTCGCCTTTCAGTTTTAATACTGCAAGGTATTCTAAAATGCGGTCTTTAATTTTTTCCATGCCATAATGGTCTTCGTCAAGCACCTTTTGGGATTTTTTAAGGTCGTATCGGTCTTCAGTGTACTGTTCCCAAGGCAGGTCAAGCATAAGGTCAAGGTGGTTATATATCACCGAATAATCAGGGGTGCTGGGGTGCATCCTTTCCAACTTTTCAATGTTCTTTTTGAAAAGCTCTTTGGCTGCATTGGGCATGGCAATGGATTCGGCACGCTTTTGAAGGTCTCTTATTTCTCGCTCGTTAGGGTCTCCGCCTAATTCTTCTTTAATAGACTTCATTTGCTGCTGCAAGAAATATTCCCGCTGCTGCTTATCTATATCTGCCCTTGTTTTGTTGGTGATTTCATTTTTTAACTCTACCAACTGTAATTCCGCCTGCAAAAATTGCAATAATTTTTCTGCCCGGCGCATTATGCCATTTTCTTCCAAAAGCGACTGTTTTTCTGCCAATTTGGCAGATATGTTAGACGCTATAAAGTGCATTAGAAATGGCTGGCTCTCAATATTGCGCAATATCACCGCAGCTTCAGAGGGTATATTGGGCGACATTTGCGCTATTTTTTCAGAATAGTCTTTTATAGAAGACATCAGCGCATTAAAACCGGCATCGTTTTTAGGGTAGGTATCTTCTAAATAAGCTACTCTGGCAGCAAAGTAAGGGCTTTCGCTTAGCATTTCTGTCCAGGTAAACCTTATGCGCCCCATGATAAATATGGTAATATTACCGTCAGGCATTTTAATTTGCTTCACTACCTTAGCCAGCGTGCCGGTGCGGTAAAGGTCATCGGCACTTGGAGAGTCGCTATTTGAGTCATTTTGAGCCACTACGCCTATCCATTTTTTGTTTTTTTGAGCCTCGCTGATAGCCGCAATAGATTTTTCTCGAGCTACGGTAATGGGTAGCACCACATTCGGAAATAAAACCGTATTTTTTAATACAAGCAATGGCACCTCATTAGGTATGGAGGCTTTTTCATCTTCGTCCATTTCCTCTTCACCTAACGGAACTATGGGCATGAACTCCATTTCTTGTTCGCTTTGACTAAATAACATTTAAAACAAACTGTAATTCTAAATTATGATGTAATTATAACCGGAACAGCTATTTGTTACATTGAAAGGTAAATATACATCAATAGCCATGCCAAATGTGAAGATAGGTATATATTGGCAGAAAATAGGGTTGTTTATACACATAGCTAAATAGTTATCCACATTTTTTGTAGCAGTATACGTTATTTTTTTGTAAGCACTCATGCTGATACCGTAAAAATTCGTAACTTTCCGTTTGATTTAGCTGAAAGTTGTTCTAATAGATTAATTTACCGTATTTGCGTTTATTTGTACTATAGATACCCGATTGTTTTTATTATTAAATTTGCCGTTTTATGAACGAGATAGCTGTATTAATCGTAGAAGATGATACCATTGCCCGCATAATTTTTAAGAAGTTGCTTACCCGCTTGGGCTATACGGCTTTAGAAGCCGTTAATGGGGAGCAAGCATTAGAGATGATAGATAGTCATCCTGAAATTACACACGTATTTTTAGACCTTAACATGCCTATATTAGACGGTTATGAGTTCTTAAAATTTATTAACTCGGGTAAAAAAACAAGAAATGTAGAAATCTTCATTACATCAGTCTCTGAATTCCGCGAATTTGAGGAAGAAGCAGCAGAAAAAAATGTGGATACTAAATTCGTATCCGGCTACAACAAAAAGCCTTATGACATGGCAAGAATTGCCAACTGTTTGCCACAAATCAACAATGTATTAAACAATAAGTAAACTTTACGCTAAACACTTTGCGTGTGAATCATATTTTATTTATAGATGAGGATAAAGCCACGCGTGATGCTGTAAAAATTACCGCAAAGCTCAATAATTTAAGTATTTGGGTGCCTGATACGCCCAAAGAAGCATTGCGTCTGCTTGAAAAAAATAGCTATCAAATAGTTTTTTGTAATACACACCTTTCTCACAGTTATACGCAAATCATTTTTAATTACATAAGATCTACAGACACTCACTATTTAACGCGCTGCATATTGGTAAGCGATAAAGACAACAATTATAGTTTAAGAACGGCTATAGACTTTGGTGCGCATGACCTGCTATTAAAACCATTTACGGGAAAAGAATTATTACAAACCCTGCACGTGCACCGTGAGATATACGCCAAAAGCGAAGAAACATTTGAATTGTACATGCACAAGCAGGTGTTTAAGCTCTTAAACAAAAATTTTAATCAAGAGCTACTAACCCCCATATATGCCATTATGAATGTGGCAAATATGCTGGAAAACTTAGAAGAAGATGATATGCCGGTTGTAAAAACAGAATTGGCACATGTAATTCATGCCGGCACACAACGAATGACCCGTAATATTAACAATTTGCTTACCTATTCCTATTTTATGGCAAACAACAATTTGCAAAGTTTGCCGGCAAATACCCCCATCAATTTGTCAAAAACCTTAAAAAATATTCTATACCAATATGAATGCGGTAAAACAGCCGCACCTGCCATCATCACTTCACAAATTGTGGACAGCGGATACTGGAGCGGCATTCAGCACTTTATTGAAATATTGTTTACAGAATTGATAGACAATGCAGTGAAATTTTCACCACCACATGGCGTACCTCACGTTACATTAACTGCTATCAATCAAAGGTTTGAATTTACGGTAACTAATCCAATAGCTAAGCCTGTTTTTATTCAAACTGAAGAGTTGGCTCCCTTTAAGAAATTTCATAAAGATACCTCGCGCAACGGATTAGGATTAGGGCTTTATGTTGCCAAGTTGCTGTGCGGCTATTTCTCCTTATCGTTTGAAGTAAAGGCAGATAATAACTTGTTTTCCGTTATTGTTTGCAATGATTAGCCTGACCGGTTAATCCATATATTTACAATATTTATTCACTAACTATATTATATTTTTTCTTATGTATTCCATAGGAATTTTAGAAGACAACGAGAGTCTTAGGCATTCTATAGAAGAGTATTTGCTTGCCACAAACAACTACATCATTAGCTTCTCTTACCCCAGCTATTTACGGCTAATGGTAGAAGAGCCTGAAATTCACCCCGACTTTGTGCTGTTGGACAACCATTTGGGCGACCTCTTGGGCATAGATGCGATACCGGAAATAAAAAAGAAATTTCCGGCATCCTATATCATTATCATTACGGGTGATAAAGCAGAAGACTTTTTATTAAAAGCTATTCAGAATGGGGCTTGCAGCTATGTGTATAAGCCGTTTAAAATGGTAGAGTTGGAAAGTGTGCTTAGGAATGTGGAACAAACGGGTAGCTTTCTGTCTCCGGAAATGCTTACTAAGCTATTTTACCAAATGAACCGGAAAACCGAGCCGGCAGAAGACCCACTAAGAGAAGTGCTTACTAAAAAAGAAATGGAGGTAGTCTTTCCATACTGTGAACCACCACCTGAAAAACGTTTATCAAAAATTAGATGTGCAATCTAAATCACAATTATTGGCAAAATATCTGCGATAAATACTTATGTTACTATTGCGTAATAATAGCCCAAACAGCATGAAAATACAGTTTGAAGAAGCCGAGTTTGAGCAACTATGCCCCTGCTACCTGCTTTTGAACCGTGAATTAGCCATAGTGAAGTGGGGTAGTGGTTTTAATGCGTACAAGCATAGTTTTAAGGCTAACGACCCGGCAGACCATCATTTTAGTTTTACTGCATCGCCCCTACAAAACTTGATAACGCAAGCCCAAAGCACCCAAAAGAAAGTGAGCATAGATGGTTTGATGCTTAGCAGTGCCTCGGCATACTTTAAGGGGTTGCTATGGATAGAAAATGCCGGAGATACTGTTTTTGTTGCGCTTGTGCCCTCCACTGCTACCTGCTTAGCGGAAAAGCAAATACATGAAATACCTGTGCCTTATTTTCTTAAAAAAGAACAAAATATCCAAAATAATTCACCAACAAGCCGGTATAATATTAATTATGAAAAAGCAGAGTTGTGGCGGTTTATAATGGAAGAAACCGGGCATGGGCTTTGGGTAAACCATTTAGATAGGGGCGAGCTTGAGTTTTCTTCTAAATTTAAGGCATTATTGGGATATAATGAAGAAGACCATTTTGACGCAGATACATGGAGAAAATCTTTGTCTGATGAAGACCGCGCTCACTTCTATGCTAATATATTTCCTAATATAACTTACGAAAATTCTTCTTTTGTATTTGAAACCAAGCTCACGACTAAAAGCGGTGAAATAAAATATTATTTAAGCAAGGGGTTAATGGCTGAATGGACGGAAGATAAGAAACCCAAGCGCGCATTAGGGACGATTGTAGATATTACAGACCGCGTAATCAGAGATATTAACCTGAAGCACACCACACAAAGCCTTATATCACTGTTAAAAAACCTGAATGAAGGCGTGTTGTTACTAAACGAGGAGCAAAAAATAATGCTTGCCAATGAGGCTTTTACGCGACTATTTGCCCTAAACGTTTCCCCTACAGCTTTAGAAGGTAAAACCAAATGGGAGGTATTCCCTGATGGAGGTAAAAGCCTTTTTAAGCATCCGGAAGAGTATGACAATCGCCTGCAAACCATTATTAACAACAAAGAAAAGGTTATTGGTGAACGGCTTGTGCTTGCCAATGGCGAGATTATTGAGCGGGACTATATCCCCATATTCTTAGACAATAACTATGCCGGCTATTTGTGGAAATATAACAAAATAACAGAACGTTTAGCCTACGAAAAACAGCTGCAAGCACAAAAAGACTTTTATGAAACCATTTTTAATGAACTGCCTGCCAATATAGCTATTTATTCTCCTGACGGAGAAGAAGTGTTTAACAATAACAGCGAATTTAATGCACAAGCTACCATACAGCAACAGCAGCCAACTATACTTCCATTAACTAAAAGTGCTGCTTGGCAGCATTCGTTTACCAAAGCAGTGGCTAACCTGCAAGCTCAAAAGTATGTAGATGAAGTAGGCGCAAATTCAGCTAAACCGCATTATATATTAAGGCATTTTTATCCTTACATTAACAATGATAATGTACTGCAACTTATTATTACTTATGCTGTGGACATTACCGAACAAATAAGAAATGAGCAATATGCCGAACAGCAGGAAGAGCGCATCAAGCACCTTTTGGACATTATTAAAGATGCCGTAGTGCGTTGCGACAAGCAAGGTAATATTAACTTAGACAATACTGCCTTTAGGCTACTGATGGGGTTGCCCTTGCAAAACGAAGCCCTACCCAATCCGCTCAACTTCTTTAGCCTATTGCCGCCGGATGCTTTTAAGATTATTGAACAAAAGGTAGCCGATTTGGTACAAACTACCATTCCTCAAACCGGTACATTCTATTTAGATGTTGCCAACGGTGAGGGTAAGTATATTGAATATACACTTACACTACCCGGTAAGGCAGAAGACGCTGCTTTTATTGTGCGCCTATCGGACATTACAGCCATTGTTTTGAAAGAGCAAAACTTAGAAAAGATAATTGCCAAAGAAAAAGAACTGAACAGGGCAAAGTCGCAGTTTGTAAGGATTACGTCTCATGAACTTAGAACGCCCCTTTCTGTTATCATGCTCAATGCCGAAATATTAGAAATGGCAACCAATACCGGCAAAATTAAAGACCCTGCCTTTAACATAGACAAGGTAGTGGGGCGGGTGATAAAAGAGGTAAATCTAATGACCGAAATCTTAGACCAGCTAATGATGATTAGCC
>RGMU01000097.1 GCA_010021705.1 Chitinophagia bacterium
ATGACATGAGCGGTAATGTATGGGAATGGTGTAGCGACTGGTATGGAGATTACCCAACCACAGAGCAAACGAATCCTATCGGACCGTCTTCAGGGAGTTATCGCGTGAATCGCGGCGGCAGCTGGTTCAACTACGCCGCTATCTGCCGCTCCGCCTACCGGGGCTTCAGCGCGCCCACGATCCGGATCAACAACTTGGGCTTCCGCCTCGCCCTTGCTGCCCGCAGGTAGTCTGAACTGTGATTTTTGTGAAGGTGGTGATTGGTGTGAAAGTTATTGTTTAAAAAATGTCATATTGTTCACAATAATCTGAAAAATCACAGTTCAGACAATATGTAGGGGCGAATTGCATTCGCCCCCCATTATACACCCCGACCGTCCTTGCTATCCCGACCTCTGGTCGGGAGAAGCAGCCTAAAGCGCCTTATCATACGCCCTAAAAACGCGTTAAAATAAGCAAAAATATAGGTTGCTTCGGCAGTAAACTGACTCGCAAAGACGGATTTTAACATATTTTAATTGTAAATTTATGGCGTGTAGGGGCTGAAAATTTTCAGCCCCTACGTTCATTTTTTACAATAATTTTCACACCATTCACTAAAATCTCAAAAATCATAGTTCAGACAAAAATCACAGTTCAAAAAAAACACCTATATTTGCCTAACCGCACAGCGGATAAAATATTTACCATAAAGCATCTATCTTTTTTTGTTATTCTGCTATTGGCAGTTGTTCCGTCTTTTGCAGCCCGTTTTCCTATTTTATCTAACATAACCATTCCGCATGTAGCCCCCCACAGGCTGATTGTGAATAGCGATGGCAGCTTTGTGGTTTTAGGCACCATAGCAGAACCCGGTATAGGCAATACATTGCAGGGGCGTGGCTTTACCGTTACCAAATATGATTCTACGGGCAACTTGCTGTGGCTTACCCGTGCTGATGCCGATATGGCTCACGGCAACTGGATGTATGCCACCGATATGATAAAAGGCGTAGATTCCGGCTATGCGGTGGTGGGTGATAGCACTTATATCACCGGCATGACCTCTTCGCCTAACTATATGTTTGCTGCCAAAATTAATGAAAATGGTAGCCGGTCATGGACGCGTGCTTTTTTAGGCACTAATGCCAACTGCTACGGCACTAACATTAAAATTCGTTCTGCATTAGCCAACACAGCCTACTACATTAGCGATTATGCCTACATTTATAAATTAGACAATACGGGCAGCTTATTAACGCGCTATACCAATCCGGGTGTGAACGCAGAGTTTGCCATCTACCGCGATACGGGTATAGCCTTTACGGCAGGCGGACTGTCAAGAAGTACGCTTATATTCACGGATTCTGCCTGTAGCATTATGCTTTATGATAGCTTTGGCTACAATGTTCGCCCTTACGATGTGTATCACTGCCCCGATGGCTGTTGGTTGGTTACCTCCGTAAAGCCGTTTAGCAATAGCCGCTATGCTATTTTTTTGCACAAATTTAACCCTACCGGAAGGCTTATATGGGAAAAAATGTATGACTATAACGACCTTGTGATAGGCTTGCATACCTTTCAAAGCGGCAATAGCTACTACATTGCAGCCTCTTACAAAACCTGCCTTAATGCCGACCTCTCTGCCCGCTGTGTGGGTTTTTCTACCGGACTACTGCTCCAAACAGACACTGCCGGTAATGTGAACGGCATGTTCACCGCACCGGGTGATACCACCACCGCAGGCTTAGACTCTGCCATAAGCTACTCTTTTTACCAAGCAGATGCTTTTGGAGACTCCCTCATCATCTTAGGTACTAAACAAATACTTGACCTTAGATTCCTCTCTGCTGAAAGCCAGCGCACCACACAAACCGCAGTTTGGAAAGTGCACAACACCCTCCCCCCGCTGTCTATTCATACACCCTATAGCACCACCAACGGACAGGCACTAACCCTATTCCCCAATCCAAACACCGGCAGCTTTACGGTGGCGCAACCACTGCCTATTGACGAAGACGCTGTTGTTGAAATATACAATATGATGGGTAGTTGCGTTTATAGAGCCACAACCCACTTCACTGCCGGAAAAACCATCATAACCCCCAACAGCCTGCCCGCAGGCAATTATATGCTTCGTTTAATCAACAGCAAAGCAAGCTATGCCTTGTGTATGTTTACCGTGCAAGAGTAGGCTGTTAACAAAAAAACAGCCACAAATAGGGCTGTTTTTTCAGAGAGGCAACAAAAAAGTAGCTTAGTTAATCGCAATTTCTTTTACAGAGGCTTCAGCTTCTTCTTTTTTAGGTAGGCTAAGGTGTAGCATACCTTCGCTGTATTGGGCTTGGATACCGTTTGCGTCAATTCTATCGTTTAAGGTAAAACTACGCTTAAAAGAGCGGGCTTGGTATTCTTTGCGTAGAACACGGTTTTCTTTTTGCTCGGTGTGCTCATCTTTGTGTTCATAAGAAATGGTCAAGATGTTTTTTTCAACATTAATCTTGAACTCTTCTTTTTTCACGCCGGGAGCCACAAGCTGCATTTCATAGCTTTTGTCGGTTTCGTGAATGTTCACGGGTGCTGAATAAGCCGTAGCTTCTTCGTTCCATTTGTTCCATCCGTTTTGGAACATGTCTTCAAAAAGTCCGCTCATGGTGCGCGGTGTTAATCCGTAATGTCTTTTGATGTACATAAAATAAATTTGTTTGTTTACATACACCCTGCAAACCAAATACCAATTGATTTTTACTGTCAAAATGGCTTAAATTTATTTTTATTTATGCCAAAGTGGCTGATTGTGTGTTTGCTCCCTGAAAATAAGACATAGTTAATACTGTTTTGGGAGGTTTGCAAACAGTGTGTTTTATCTAAATGGGTTGAACATTTCTATTTATAACACCTTGCTATATACCCCCAAATATTAAAGGGCAAGCCATGCCCGCCCTTTAACACTACATATTATCCTAATACTGCTATCCGATAGTTTCTAAAAATGCACCGTCTTCTTTAGCCTTTGCATTTTTCACTTGTTCTAATGCATCAGGTATCACATCACTTGTAATCACAATAAAGCTACCCTTTTGCGCATTGTCTAACGCATAATCAATGGCTTCTGCCTCCCGCTTAATGATAGTTATTTTTTTGTTAGCGTTTACGTTATAAATACCCTGAGTCATCAGACCAATAATAGCCTCTTCGGTGCGCCCGCGCAGGTGTTTATCCTGTCTTATGATAATTTCATCAAAAATTTCTGCCGCAGCCATACCTAATGATACAATATCCTCGTCGCGCCTGTCGCCTACACCCGCTATAATGCCCACCTTATGCGTAGCCGGCACTGTTTTCAGGTATTTGCCTATGGCACGCAAGCCATACGTATTGTGCGCATAGTCAAGCATAACCGTATAGTTCCGGAAATGGAACAAGTTCATGCGTCCCGGAGTTTGTGCCGGAGAAGGCATAAACGTTTGCAACGCCTGCCTAATGTCCTCTGTCTTAAAATCTTGCAGATAGGCAGCCAACGTAGCCCCCAACACATTCGCAATGTTAAACTCTGCCAACCCCGAAAACGTAATAGGAATATTCGTAACCTTATCTATCCGTATTTTCCACGTCCCCTTTAATATTGTAACATACCCGTTTTCTAACACCGCAGCTATACCACCCCCGGCACAGTGCTTTTGAATATGCGCATTGTGCTCGTTCAGCGAAAATAGGGCTATCTTACACTCTAAATCCTCGTGCATACTATACACCAACTCGTCATCGGCATTAAGAATGGCATACCCTTTAGGGAAAACAGTTTTAGGTACTACCGATTTAACCTTCGCCAGCTTGTCTATTTTATCAATACCTCCAAGCCCTAAGTGGTCTTCTGCTATGTTGGTAACTACCGCACAGTCGCAGTTATGGAAGCCCAAACCAGCACGCAATATACCCCCGCGTGCACACTCAAATACCGCAAAGTTTACCGTAGGGTCGCGCAGCACAAACTCCGCAGATACCGGACCCGTGCAATCGCCCTTCATCAGCAGTTGATTTTGAATATACACCCCGTCTGTGGTCGTAAAGCCCACTTTATAGCCCATTTGCTTCACTATATGCGCTATTAAGCGAGTAGTGGTGGTTTTACCATTAGTACCCGTAACGGCTATAATCGGTATCCGTGCCGTAGTACCCGGAGGGTAAAGCATATCTATCACCGGCTCTGCCACATTGCGAGCCAAGCCTTCCGTAGGGTCAAGGTGCATCCGGAAACCCGGTGCCGCATTCACTTCCAATACCGCTCCTCCCGTTTCAGACAACGGCATTGACAAGTTCTCTGCCATAATGTCAATACCGCATATATTTAACCCTATTATCCGCGCTATACGCTCTGCCATAAACACATTCGTGGGGTGCACAAAGTCCGTAACATCAGTAGCCGTTCCTCCCGTGCTTAGGTTCGCTGTTGGCTTTAACCATAGCTCCTCTCCCGCTTCTATGATAGTATTAAGCGAATACCCCTTTTTGTTCAGAATATCCATCGTAAAATCATCTACCTTAATGGCGGTAAGCACTTTCTCATGCCCATAGCCCCTGCGCGGGTCTGCATTCACAATGTCTATCAATTCCTGAATCGTATGCAACCCATCACCCGTAATGCTCGCCGGTGTGCGCAATGCAGCCGCAACAAATTTGTAATTGATAACCAATACTCTATAATCCCTACCCGTAATAAACTTTTCACAAATCACAGACCTGCCATATTGCTTAGCAGCTCGTAAACCCACAACGGCATCCTCCCATGTGCGAATGTTCGTAGTAGCTCCCTTACCATGATTGCCATTTACAGGCTTCGTAACAATAGGGTAGCCTATCTTTTTGATAGCCTCTTGCAAATCAGCCTCATCATATACAATATGCCCTTTAGGCACAGGTATTTCAGACGCATCCAATAGGTTCTTTGTCTCTTCTTTATCACACGCTATTTCTACCGCTATGCTACCTGTGGTGCTGGCTACCGTAGCCTGCACTCGCTGCTGATTAACACCATAGCCCAACTGCACCAACGAATGCCGGTTGAGCCTTATATAAGGAATTTTCCGTTTAATAGCCTCATCTACTATTGATGCCGTGCTGGGTCCTAACCGCTCATTTTCTCTTATTTCACGAAGTGTTTGTATGTCGTTTTCTAAATCGTATGGCACATTGTCTGCCAGGGCTTGCGCTATATTTACCGCTACCTTTGCCGTGTATGTGCCCGCCTTAGCCTCTTGATACGAAAACACCACATGATAAACACCCGGTGTACTCGTTTCACGAGTGCGCCCAAACCCAGTGTCCATACCCGCAAGCGTTTGCAATTCTAACGCTATATGTTCTATCACATGACCCATCCATGTACCTTCTTTTACACGGCTATAGAAGCCACCCGGTGCCCCCTCCGAGCAGCGGTGTTCATAAAGCGATGGCATCAGCTTATGAAGCCTTTCCAAAAAGCCGGGAATACTGTTGGTGGGTTTGTGCTCCATTTCCTCTAAATCAAGGAGCATTACAATGAGTTTGTGCCTGCTTACCGACCAATAGTTTGGTCCGTTCATTATTTTAATATCTGTTATTTTCATACCCTTTACGAATTGCGTATAAGGTAAGAACAATTTTTGATTACCACCTAATTTTTCTCCAAAAATATTTTTTGTCCCCCTCCAAATAAAAAAACTGCCCCAATTTGAGGCAGTTTTTTATTTTTTTGTCCCGTAAAATACTACTTAAAGTGTATCGTAGCACGGCGGTTTTTAGCCCGTCCTTCCGGTGTACTGTTATCGTCTAACGGTTCAGAACTACCCTTACCTACCGGTGGATATTGTAACCGCTTCTTAGGCACATGAAGTGTTTTTGTTAAGTAGTTATACACCACATAAGCCCTTTTCTTAGACAACGGAATGTTTATCCTATCCGTACCCGTGTTGTCGGCATGACCTTTAACCGTTACTTCTGCCTTGTAATCCTTATCATTTTTCAGCTTCTCTGCCAAACCTTTAAGTTTCTCTTTGCTGTATTCATCAAGCTCTGAAGAGTTTACTTTGAAGTTTAAGATAAACGTATCTTGTTCTGCTGGTGCAGGTGGTGGTGGCGGAGGTGGAGGGGGGCAACCTTGATATTCTGCCAATCCCTTCTCGTCAGGGCATTT
>RGMU01000098.1 GCA_010021705.1 Chitinophagia bacterium
TTGTAAGGTGCATATAAAAAGGCTAAAATTATGAAGTAGCGTTATAACGTAACAACCCTGACATTCATCACTGTGCGTCTTTGCAGAGAGGGAATAATGTTTTTTATTACTGTTTAATTATGAAGTAGCTTAATTGGCTGAAAACAACTCTGTCCGTCACTGCGAGCCAACGAAGTTGGCGGCGCCGTCTAAGATGGCACTGCATCAGATTGCTTCGCCTCCTACGGAGGCTCGCAAAGACGGTACCCGGGTTACTATTATAGTATAACCCCCTGTCCGTCACTGCGAGCCAACGAAGTTGGCGGCGCCGTCTAAAATGGCACTACATCAGATTGCTTCGCCTCCGTAGGTGGCTCGCAAAGACGCACAGTGATGAATGTCAGGGTTGTTACGTTATAACGCTACTTCATAATTTTAGCCTTTTTATATGCACCTTACAATTATTTAATGGCAGATTTTTTTTTACGCAAAAAAGTAGGCGACCGCGTAGCCAACGGACACCCCTGGGTGTTTGCCAATGAGCTTACGGATGCCCCTTCATTGGCATTACCGGGCGAAATAGTTAATCTATACTCCTCCGCAGGGTCTTTTGTAGGCAAGGGCTATTATAACCCTGCTTCGCAGATACGCATAAGGCTGCTTAGCCGTATTAAAGAAGAAGCCATAGACGAGGCTTTTTTTGAGCGGAAACTTAAAGAGGCATGGGAATACCGCTGCCTATTGGGCTATAAAGAGAATTGCAGACTAATATTTGGTGAGGCAGACGGCTTGCCGGCATTAATTATTGATAAATTTAATGATTATTTTGTTATTCAAACCTTAGCTTTAGGCATTGATTTGTGGAAAGATACATTGGTAAAAATTATCAATAAATTGTTCCGCCCCAAAGGTATTTATGAACGCAACGATGTGCCGGTGCGGGAGGTGGAAGGATTGCCTCAAATTAAAGGCTTCTTATCGCCTGAATTTGACCCGCAAATTGTGATTAACGAAAACGGCTTAAAGATAAACATTGACCTTGCCAACGGGCAAAAAACCGGCTATTTTTTAGACCAGCAGGACAACCGCCGCGCCATAGCACCAATAGTAAAAGATGCCGATGTGTTAGAAGCGTTTTGCTATACGGGTTCGTTTTCGGTACATGCGGCGCACTATGGGGCAAAAAGCGTATTAGGCTTAGATATATCGGACAATGCGGTGGATATGGCTACCAAAAATGCTGCCCTCAACGGCTATGGCAATAGATGCAAGTTTAATGCCGTAAATGCCTTTGATGTGCTTAAAGTATGGGGCAAAGAAGGCAAACGCTATGATGTGGTGATACTTGACCCGCCCGCCTTTACCAAAAGCCGTGATAATATTCAAAAAGCCATAACGGGCTATAAGGAAATTAATTTAAGAGGCATGAAGTTGGTAAAGCCCGGTGGCTTTTTGGTAACCGCCTCTTGCACCAACCTTGTAACCCCGGATATGTTTATGCAAACCATACAATTAGCCGCTAAAGATGCCCACCGCCAGCTAAGGCAAGTAGCAAGGCATACCCAAGCCGCAGACCACCCCATTCTGTGGCACGTACCAAATACCGAGTACCTTAAATTTTTGATAGTGCAGGTGGTGTGAGGGGCGTAAGTTTTGAGTATTACCACTATTGTTTACCCGCAATATCTCTTAAATAGGCTATTTCTTCTTTTAATTGGGTAATCAGCTTTTCATAAACATCATGCACGGTTTTTACATCATTAAAAACTTCAATTTTTGTACAGCTTGCCCACTGGCTTGATAGTAATTTTGCATTAAATAAACATTATCTTCTCCTATCAAATTAAATAAATTTACATCCAATGCCTTAGCTAATTCTTTAAGTTGTAATAACTTTGCATTCTCCGGGTTCTTTTCAATCACCGAATAAGCCTGCTGCGTTAATTTTAATTTTGAAGCTACATATTCTTGGCTATAGCCCTTAGCCTCCCTTATTAATCTGATATTTTCTGAAATTGGTACCTTCATAGTGCAAAAATACAAATATATTTAATGATATACAATTATTGATTGTATTTGTTGACTTACTTTTGCATAAAATATATAGCGATGCAAAATTACTCGTGTGGTAAATGCGGTATCCATGTTAAATCTCAATATTCGCCTTCTTCTGCTACCTGTCCGAGAGGAGGCTCCCATGACTGGGATAGATTATAACGTAATGTTATAGTTATTATACTATTGACAAAAACTACAGTGCAGGCAATCATTGCTTACTACCCCCTACTCTACATGATAATGAAACGCCATATCATTTAGAAAAGCGGGGTCGGTAAGGGTTTGTAGATTTGGAGATAGATATTCCCTATTTTATGGGAGTATGAACTTCCTAATCCCCCGGCTTTAATTTTGGAGGTGTTTTTATACCATATTTAGCCCTTACTTGTTCTAAATCTTTTTGTAAAAGTTGTGGGGCAGTCGCATATTTTTCGTATAAGGTAGCGCGTATGTCTCTCATGTGTTTTATGGCATCAAACTTTTTTTTCATTTTATTTCTATTACCGAAGTATCTGTATATATACGTTGTTTTAACATAGTACAAAGATAGTGTAATATCTTTACATTCCCCCCTACTCCACATGATAATGAAACGCCATATCATTAAGAAAAGTAGGGTCGGTAAGGGTATTCAAAAAGGCAATGAGGGCGGTTTTATCGGAGTCAGAGAGGGTTAAGCGGTGCCATAATTGCGGAGCAAGGGTGGGGCTGAATACCGTGCCGGAGGTGTAGTGGTCTAATACCTGCCTTAGCGTGCCAAATCTGCCATCGTGCATATAGGGATAGGTCATGGCTACATTCCGCAAGGTGGGCACTTTAAACTTTAACGAATCGGTAGCCGCTTGGGTTATTTTCATTCTGCCTTTGTCTTTCAAAAAAGTGTCCACCGGTAGCCCTATGTTCACAAAAGTATAGTTAGTGAATAGCGGCTCCGGGTGGCAGGCAGTGCAGTGGGTTTGGTATAGCATATAGCCCTGCTGCTCTTCGGGGGTAAAGGCTATGCCGGGTTCGTGGCGTTTCACTTGGTCATACTTAGCATTGGCAGATACCAGCATAGCCATAAACTGTGCCAATGCTTTCAGCACTCGCTGCCCCGTAATGGCACTATCGCCAAAGGCAGCATAAAACTTTGCCCGGTAGCCAGGTGTGGAGTCTAATACGGCTACTGCGCGGGCAAGGGTGTTGTCCATTTCTACGGGATTGGTAAGCGGCGCAAGGGGTTGCACCTCCAAGTGGTTCACCCCACCGTCCCACATAAACGAACTACTCCATGCCAAATTCATCAGCGATAGCGTATTGCGCGTCCCCCTAAGTCCGTTTATCCCATGACTAAGCGGGTGGTCTATGTGCGTAAAGGCACTCCATTGGGTGTGGCAAGAGGCGCAAGAGGTAGAACCATCGCTGGATAGCGCAGGGTCGTAAAACAGTTTTCTCCCCAACTTAAAACCTGCCTCCGTAGGGGGATTATTGGCATAGAGGTAAACGGGCTGCGGAAAGCCTTTGGGCACGGCATACCCACCTATAACGCTCTCCTTTTTCTTTTGCCTACTCACTGCCGACAGCAATAGTGCCAGCGCAAATAGGGTTAATAAGGTGTATTTCAAAGATAAATTAGGCATGAGACGGGTAATTAATGAATTGCAATATACATCTAACGAGTGATTACTTAAAAAGTATCTTCATCAACGCCTCTGCATTCCGGCTATTCCTGTATGGTAATAATAGCTGTTTTCGGAGGGCAATGTGTTGCGGGGTGTAATTTTGGGGCATCAGGGTATTTATGGCGGTTATCATGGCAGGAGCATCAGTGGCTATGGTGCAGGCATCATGCAGCGTAGTGCCGTGTAGCATGGGGGGATTGACTATAACGTGCCTCCCCGCATATAGGGCATGGAGTAGCTTTAGCTTCATGCCCGTTTGCTGAAAGGTGGGTAGCAAGTGTAGGTGTGCATTAGCTATAAGGCTGTCCATTTCATGAGCTTTAGGGTTGGTTATAAGGGTGGTATTATGGTATTTTTTTGCCAAATCTACTATTGCCTTTGCCGGATTGCTACCGGCTATGTACACCTTGTAGGCAATATGCGGCGCAATGTGTTGTAGTATAAACAAAGCAGACTTAATGTTTTCCGGGTGTGAGAGGTTGCCATGATATAGCACATAATTGCCACTACTTGCCTCCCCTATCACCTCATTATGGGCATGGAAAGGGGGGATACATATACAACGTAGGTCAGAGTAAAGCCTTGCAAAATAGTCTGTATCCGCAGCAGACAATGGGGTAATGGCGGTAAGTGGGGGTAAATTATTTTCATACCGTTTTAACAACCTACTTTCTATGGCAAAAAATAACTTTGCTATAGGGTGGCGGGTATTTCTATACAATTCGTTGTAGTATTCATGCTCCACATTGTGCGCGCGCAACACCACCGGCACATTCAGGTGGGGAGGTAAAGATGCCAGCGTGTGCACACCTTCAAACAGAATGGGCGCATTAGCTTCGGCAAGTCGTTGGCTTAAAAGGCTATTTTTTCTACTGTTTACAATGTATGGTGTATTAAGCGATAAACCGCGCAAGCCCGTTTGGCGGGGATAGTAGTACACTTGCTCACACATCGCCTCTAATGCGCTTGCCTTTCCCCTGCCGTAGTCAAAACAGTGAAGCACTATTTTACAGCCACATTCATGCAGTGCTTTTATTTTATAATACACATCTATGGCACCACCATAGTTGGGCGGATAAGGCACATCAAAGGCTACAATATGTATCAGTTTATTGCTCAAGGCGTTTGTAGGTGTCTATCAGTGTTTTTTCCTGCTCTTGCCAGCAATAGCGTTCGCGTGCTTGCAGGCAGTTTTGCTGTAAGCGGTTGTAGTAGTCGGTATCGTTCAGCAAGCGGTTTAAGGCATCTGCAATGGCTTCAGCGGTTACCGGTGGTGGCAAAAGGCTTGCTAACTCATATTGTTCGTTAATACGCTCATATTCCGGATATTGCATACACAGTTGAGGCACAGCAGCGTGCATATAGTCAAAAAAGCGGTTGGCAAGCGAAAAGCGGTTACTGATACTTGTATCTTCAAATAGCGTGATGCCTACATAGGCTTGTTGGGTGTAGCTCAATAGTTTTTGAGGCTCTACATAGCCGTGAAAAACTACTTTTTGCTCTAAATTCAATTTTTTGACCAAGTCCACCGCCTGCTGGTAAAAATTGCCTTCACCGCACACTATCAGGCGGGTATCTATATGCTTCATGGCAGGTATAAGTTGCTCAAAACACCTACCTACATTTACCGCTCCTTGATACAAAATATATTTTTCTTTTTTTTCAGGAATAGTAAAGGGCTTTAACACCGTGGCATTGCGCACAATGCCATAGCGCACTCCGTACCTCAAATAAAAATCAGTGGCATAAGCCTCACCAATGGTATAACCCACCGGAAAACGCGGAATGGCAAAGTTGGCAATATTTTTCCATAGCCAATGCACAAAAGGGCGGGAAATTACCTCTTTAAGCTCTGTAAATATTTCATGCGCATCATGCACCCGCTTTATACCCCGCCTGCGAGTGGCATAATAAACCGGCAAAATGGTATCTAAATCTATGGCGCACACCACATCGGCATCTATTTTCATTAACACACCATATAGCTTCCACCAATAGTGTATATACATCACTTTACCTTGTTCAGCTATTAGCGGTATGCGTATTTGCTCAAAAGGCTGTGGTAGAAGCGGGAGACTCGTTTTGCGTTCAAAGCCAATAAGGGTTACGTGATAGCCGGCATTGACAAGCGATGTGCAAATCCGAATCATGCGCCGGTCATAATTAAGGTCGTTGGTTACAGTAAATACTAATTTTTTTATAACGGGCATGAATAGAAAAATACAATAATAACCGCCACCTCCATTAACCGGAACGCACAAAGGTAGATAATATTACGGGATAGTACCTAACAATAAGTTTTTGCATTACATTTGCGAAGCTATTTAAGTGCATAACAATATGAATTTCCAACTTACAGAAGAACAATTAGCGGTACAAATGGCAGCCCGCGATTTTGCCCGTAACGAATTATTACCAGGC
>RGMU01000099.1 GCA_010021705.1 Chitinophagia bacterium
GAAAACATGCTAATGGCTTCCTTTACCCATGCCAAAGAAGACATTGCCCGCAGGGCACTTATTGAAGCCTCTACCGAAGCCCGCCAAATGATAGAAACTACCCTAAAGTTTATCACCAAGCACAAGGCTTCGTTAACAGAACAAGAAGTAGCAGATACCAACTCTCAAATAAAGCTATTGGAAGACGCATTAAAAGCAAAAAACAAAGCCGATATACAAAAGCACACCGAACTGCTTAATACCCTAAGCACCCCTTACGCAGAGCGCATTATGGATGAAGCCATCAACAATGCGTTAAAGGGGAAGAATGTGGTGTAAATTTAATATACCAATGCTTTATTATTCTCAATTCAACTAAAAATATGAATAAGTTTCTTCTAAGCTATACAACTACGTTAATCAACGCTTTTTAATAAAACATATTGACAATAAGATAAATATATTCCGCAAAGCGCTATGCAATATGCCTTATATCCAATGGTTATGCGTATCTTTGCGTGCTCAAAATATTTAGCTGTTTTGTGCCGGCTAAAGGAGCACAAAGGGCTATGGAAAGGTATATACAATGATTAGTATCAACAATTTATCGCTTCGCTATGGCAAGCGAATTTTATTTGAAGACGTTAATATAAAATTTACGGAAGGTAATTGCTATGGCATTATTGGTGCTAATGGCGCGGGTAAGTCCACGTTCTTAAAAATTATCTCCGGCGAAATAGACCCCACCACCGGCAAGGTGGAAATGGGCAAAGGGCAGCGCATGAGCGTGCTAAAGCAAAACCACTATGAATATGACAATATGCCGGTGTTAGAAACCGTGATGCGCGGTAATGCGGTGCTGTTTAAGGTGATGGCAGAAAAAGACGCTATCTATGCCAAAGAAGACTTTACCGAAGAAGACGGCATAAAAGCAGGCGAATTAGAAGCCCTGTTTGCCGAAATGGACGGCTGGAATGCAGAAAGCGAAGCCGCTACATTGCTTAGTAGCTTGGGCATAAAAGAGGAATTTCACCACCGCGCCGTTAAAGAATTGGACGGTAATCAAAAGGTGCGGGTGCTATTGGCACAAGCCCTTTTTGGCAATCCGGATATTCTGCTGTTAGATGAGCCTACCAATGACCTTGATTTAGAAACCATAGGTTGGTTAGAAGACTTTCTTGCAGGGTATGAAAAAATAGTGCTTGTAGTGTCCCACGACAGGCACTTCCTTGATGCCGTATGCACCCACGTGGCAGATATAGACTTTGGCAAAATAACCATATTTACGGGTAACTATTCGTTTTGGTATGAGTCCAGCCAATTACTATTAAAGCAACGTAGCGACCAAAACAAAAAGGCAGAAGACAAAATAGCCGAGCTAAAAGAGTTTATAGCCCGCTTTAGTGCCAATGCGTCTAAGTCTAAACAGGCTACCAGCCGTAAAAAGGCATTAGACAAAATAAAGTTGGAAGACATGAAAGCGTCCAACAGAAAATACCCTGCCATTTTGTTTAACAATCAGGTGCGCGAAGCTGGAGACCAAATATTAGAAGTAAACAATTTATCCAAAACATCTCATGGTGAAGTATTGTTTAAGAACGTAACTTTTGAATTGAAGCGCGGGCAAAAGGTGGCACTTATATCGTCTAATTCATTGGCAACTACTGCGCTTTATCAGGTGCTTGCCGGTGAAGATATGCAGTTTGAAGGTAGCTTCAAGTGGGGTGTAACCATAACGCCCACCTACCTGCCCAACGATAATAGTGCCTATTTTAATAACTATGACGGGTCTTTGGTAGATTGGCTTCGCCAGTTTTCCGAAGAAAAAGATGAGACCTTTATAAGGGGCTTTTTAGGCAGAATGCTGTTTTCCGGTGAAGAAACGCTTAAAAGTGCCAATGTGCTAAGCGGGGGCGAAAAAATGCGCTGTATGCTTAGCCGTATGATGATGTTAAAGGGCAACCTCATTATGCTTGACGAGCCTACCAACCACCTTGATTTGGAAAGCATTACTGCGTTAAACAACGGCTTAAAAGACTTTAGAGGTACAATACTATTCACCAGCCGCGACCATGAGCTAACCAACACCGTAGCCAACCGTGTGATAGAAATTACGCCTTCGGGAGTGATTGATAGGGAAATGTCTTTTGACGAATATTTAGCCAACGCCCGCGTTAAAGAATTGCGCCAAGAAATGTATAATGTAGCCGTATAGCTACCCAACCGCAAACCACGATGCAGCAGTTGCACATATACACCGATGGCTCGTCCCGCGGTAATCCGGGACCGGGTGGCTATGGGGCTATTCTAAAGTGGGGCGATACAGAAAAGGAAATAGCACAAGGCTATAAGCTAACTACCAACAACCGTATGGAGCTTATGGCTGTTATTGCTGCCCTGCGGTTGTTAACCCGCACCGGACTGAATATTGTAGTGTTTTCTGACTCAAAATACGTTGTAGATGCCATTCAAAAGCGGTGGCTGCAAGGTTGGATAAAAAAGGGCTATGCTAATGTTAAAAACCCTGACTTATGGCAGCAATTTTATGCGCTATATAAGCTACACCACATTACCATGCAGTGGGTAAAAGGACATGCCGACAATGCTTATAACAACCGTTGCGACCAATTAGCCACCCAAGCAGCCCTTTCTAATGCGCTTATAGAAGATACCGGCTATGGAGCAGGAGCGCAGGGCGGTAAACAAGCAACTTCTTTACTTACTTAGGATTTAATTATCTATGCAATTTTATAAATATCAAGGCACGGGGAACGACTTTATTCTTATCAACAATATGGCATTAGAGTGCCGCTTGTCTGCCAATGACATCAGCAGGCTGTGCCATAGGCGTTTTGGTATAGGGGCAGACGGTTTGATGCTTTTAGAACCGGCACCGGAGGGTGGCTATGCCTTTTCTATGCGCTATTACAATGCTGATGGCAGAGAAAGCACCTTTTGTGGCAACGGTGGGCGATGTATAACAGCGTTTGCAGCACAGGAATTGCAACTTAATGAGCCTGAAATTACCTTTTTAGCCTCTGATGGCGTTCACAAAGCATGGCTTTTGCCTAAAGACATGGTGCGCCTACAAATGAGCGACATAAAAGACATAAAAGCGCAGGACGATTATTATATTATCAATGCAGGTTCGCCGCATTATATTGTTTTTGTATCACAAATAGGTAAAATAGATGTGCTTCGAAAAGGCAGTGCCATTCGCTATTCACCTAAATATATGCCTGACGGCATTAATGTTAATTTTGTAAAAAAAATAAGCAAAAATAGCATCTCCATGCGCACTTATGAGCGCGGTGTAGAAGACGAAACCCTTAGCTGCGGAACGGGGGCTGTGGCAGCTGCTGTAGCCTTTGCCAATACACTTGGCAACCGTACCATTGAAGTATTCACACAGGGCGGAATTCTGTATGTAACCTTCAATAAACCTTCTGAAACGGAAGCCACCGATGTGTTGCTTACCGGACCTGCGGTAAAGGTGTTTGAAGGCGAAATATAGCATAAAACTTTTTTACAATAGTGCTATAGATACAAATAGCCGGGCTGTTTTATATATTTATGCTTTAATATGCACCAAGATTCAACGCCATTGTATAGCTACGTATCTTATAGCGATACCGGCTACTTTTCGCCCCTTGTAACCGACTATCTTGACGGTAATGCTCGGCTAAAGCCATATTACGCCTATACCCCTGATATGGCAGGTATAAACAGCGCAATAGAAGATAGAAAAAACTATCCCGTGGACAGAGAAACCCTTGTAAAGGTGCTGCAAAAGCAATATGAAGGGGTTGAAATAAGTGCTAAGGTGGCAAGCAACTTGCAACTATTAGCATTGGACAATACCTACACTGTATGCACAGCCCATCAACCGTGCTTGCTTACCGGATATTTATACTTTATTTATAAAATCCTTCATGCCGTAAAATTAGCCGAATCCCTGGAAGTTCAACATCCTGATAAGCATTTTGTACCCGTCTTTTATATGGGTAGTGAAGACAACGATTTTGAAGAACTGAGTTGTTTCAGATTCAGGGGGGATAAATATCGGTGGCAAAAGGGTGATAAAGCAGGGGCTGTGGGCAGAATGCTACTGCAAGGCATTACCGAAGATGTGCTAAAGCCCCTATTTAAGTATTTTGGACCACCCGGTAAAAATATGGAAACCCTGAAAGAGCATATTCTACAATGCTATAAACCGGAGCATACGGTTGCACAAGCCACCCGATTGTTTGTTAACAGGCTTTTGGGTAAATATGGGGTTATAGTATTGGATGCCGATAGCAGCGACTTAAAGCAAAGCTATATACCGGTAATGCAAGAGGAGCTACTGAAACAAACATCGCTGCCGCTATTATCGGAAACACTATCGTTTCTGAACCAACACTACAAAGTGCAAGCCCATCCGCGGGCTATCAACCTATTTTACTTAATAGACAATGTGCGGGAGCGCATAATAGAGGAAGGCTATGTATGGAAAGTGCTTAATACTTCTATTACTTTTACGGAAGCAGAGCTTTTAGCCGAGCTTCAACTTCATCCTGAACGCTTTAGTCCCAATGTGATATTAAGAGGTATGTATCAGGAAACAATTTTGCCCAATGTGGTGTTTATAGGTGGTGGGGCGGAAGTATCTTATTGGTTGCAACTAAAAAAGATATTTAGCCATCATAAGGTGTTTTTTCCGGTTGTGATGCTTAGGCAGTCGGTTTTATGGAAAAGCGAAAAAGCCACTGAATTGCAAATGAAATGCAATCTTAGCGATAATAGTTTATTTCTTCCGCTTTATGAATTGGAAAACCAATTTATAAATACCAACTATAATGACCTAATTAACATAAGTAATGAAAAAACAGCCATTCAAGCCATTTTAGACATTATGACGGTTAAAGCTACCCATGTTGACGCTACGCTAAACCTTGCCGGCAAAGCCATTACAACGAAAATTAATAAATATATTGACACGCTACAATATAAAATGAGACAAGCCGAAAAGCGTAAACACCAAGCACAGCTTAACCGTATTATTCAACTAAAAAGCGAGCTTTTTCCGCAAGGCAACCTGCAAGAGCGGCATGATAGCTTTTTGGAATATTATTTAATATATGGAGAAGCCTATTTTGATATTTTACTAAACGGTATGCTACCATACAATAGCCAATGGATGAATATTGGGTGGGTGTGAGATTTACAATGTTCATTATAAAAAATATACATTAATAGTAAAATAAAATCATCTCATTTTATCTAAAACTCGCTAACGGTATTGCGACACGGTGGCTAATGGAGTTGTGAACAAAAAATACCGTATTTTGTGCACAATATTTTGCTATTTTATTTCAACTTTCTAACCGCGCAGCGGGTTAATATGTCTATAATTGTATCTTTGCGCTTGCTACTCCGGCTATAAGGTGTGGCAGACTATATTCACTCTATTGCTATTAGCCTATTCATGAAATATTTATATTATTGGGTATTGTTGGGTTGTTTTAGCCTTACCACAGCGTACAGTCAGTGCTTGGTAAGCTATTTGCCCCTGAATACCGGCTTCAACCCTACCCAATATACCCCATTGAGCGCAGGTACTACATCTGCACCTATACATGACCATTATTGGGGTACAGACAGTGCAACAAGCAGCATAAGCGGGTCATTGGTGGGGAGTGGTGCTTATGTAATTCAGCGCTATAGTGCATGGGCTATGGCTCCGGGAACACAGCCCAGTAATTGGCTTTCATGTGTTAACAGTAACGGCTATACCATTAACGGCAATGGTAGCACTGCTTACAACATGGTGTTAGGGCGTAGCTTTCGCCTTTGCAGTGCCGACAGTGTGCGGGTTTCACTTCGTATTGCCAACGATAACTACATCAGCCGTATAGACATAGACGGTACTACCGTGCTTAGCTTTGCACAAAGTGCAGGACGCACAGCCGGTAATTACGATAGCTTTACTGCCTTTACGCAAGTAATATATCTGCCGGCGGGTACGCACAGGTTGCACATTAAATGCCACAATTTTAACGACTCGGCAGGCTTCAACTATGCGGGGCTATGCATCTATGGCAGTGTGTCATCGGCAACCGGTAAGCCCA
>RGMU01000100.1 GCA_010021705.1 Chitinophagia bacterium
GTTTTTGGTTCATTTTACGAAGTTTAAACGAAGGGTCATCGTTAGGTTTAAATGCTGTTTGAAAACGGTATATGGTTTGGTTGGACGTGGGCATTACTATTAGCACCACCAAACCTAATGCCACCAGAATTACATATATCAATATTTTTTTGTTAAATTTAACTATAGTGAGTAATAATATGCCGGCCGGCAAAAGTACATAAGCCCCGCGCGTGCCTGATGTTAGCATAGCCAGGCAATAAAGAAGTATAAGCCCTATAAGCAATATTCTTAGCAGTTTATTGTTCACAACCGTTAGCAAGGCTATACAAACCAAGCTGGCAATTACCATGTTGTAAGAAAACGCTACGGGGTCTGAAAATATAGAAAATTTGCGCCATACGCCATTAATAAACAAAAGCAGTTCAACGCCGGGGTCAGAGTGCAAATAAGCTAATTCAAACGGAAAAAAGCCAATATACTCTTGTTTTAAGGCATAAACCGCTGCAAAGGCTGCTAATGAAAGCCAAAGTGAGAATATGAGAATGATATAATTTTTTGAATCTATAAAGTAAACAAAAATAAAATATATTAACATCACTAACCCGGTTGTACGCACTGTGTACATCCATGCCTCTTGCGAGGCAGCTTCGGGATTAATGGCTTCAAACATATTAAGCCCAAACCATAGCCATATTACCACCGTTATGGGTGTATTATACATGCTCCAGTCTTTCCTGCTTTTCTGAAAATAGAACAGTGTAATGGTAAAAATGGCAAGCATTCCGTCCATAAGCGTGCCCAAGGGAAAGGGCACACCTATTTTTAAAAACCACATGATTAAATATGCCATAGTGAGGTACAGAAAAATACCCACTTTAGGAAAAGCAATTAAGCAATATACTATGCCCGCCGCTATGATTAATACCGGTGGCGCAACAGCAGCTAAAATGCCATATTTTATTATAGCTACCGTATAAATAACGGATATTATAACCAATATAATGCGCCCCGGCGTATCGCCTAATTTATTGATAAGCAACCACCTACCTAACCGAGCTATCGGTGATTTTTTATCACTGCTTTCTATTGACCGGTGCTGCGGAAACATCTATAAAAACACGAGCTTAATAAAGAAAAAGAACGTACCTAAAAAAGCCAACGCGATGGCTACTTTTTCCGTTATGTCATCTAACCGCTCTTGCGGTGTGGACAGTTGCTTTTTATTCGCATTTTGAGGAAGAAACGGCATCTTTATTCTATTAATACAATAAGAAACACTATACAAAGATAGTGTTTCTTATTGTTTGTAAGTACCATAAATAAAATTTATTATCAACACCCAAAAAGGTGCAACCTTTTAGTGACCCACCATTGTGGCAAACACTTTTTCGTTCACTTTTACAGGATACTCGCGGCGCATTTTTTCGTTCCAGCTTTTTTCTAAATACTCCTGATATTCAGCCACCACATAGCCTCTTGCTTCTTCCAGCGTTTTGGCTGTGGGTGTGTTAAATATTTGGCGCGCATTTACAATTTTGAACATATTATTTGGCGCATCGGTTACTTTTAGCCTATTGGCATTAAGCTCGCTTGGGGTAGCTTCTCTAAAACGGGAAAACTCAAATCTGCCTCTTTGAATGGATATTCTATCCGGATTGGTAGGCGAGTTTAGTGCCTTCACAATTAGCTCATCGGTAACATTGGCGTCTTTAAGCATCATTAGCAAGGTGTCTTTGGCTGCTTTGTCTTTTGCTACATATACAGACCCTTCAAACCCTGCTTCCCACATATATTTGCCTTTGCGGGTTTCAAAGAAAGACTTTAAGCCCACGCTGTCTTTAGCTGCTCTGCCCCATACATTTCTATCCATAAGTTCAAACAGCATAATACCTTCTTTATACTCTGCCAATAAACGCTTAAATTCAGGGTTTTCTTCGGCTATCATCATTTCCGTAAACTCTGTTACTTCATTAGTGATGTAGCTGCTGTATGCGTCTTTTAGCATTTGCATTTTCGGTCCGTTAATTCTGCCATGCGTCAGGTTTTCTAAATAAACTACAAAGTCGTGTTGAGTTCCGGTTTTTTTGCCAATAGTGAAAAGTGGCTTTTTCATATTGGTATAATTATTGGCAAAAAAGGTATTACGGTCTTTGCCGGTATCGGGGATGGTTGTGTTTAATTGGTTAAGAATGGCATCTACATTGGGCTGAAACTCTTTATAGCCATTTTTCTCTTTTACTTTGACAAAGAAATAGTCTTTTGCTGTTTGGGCACGGCTATCGTTTTCTACCTTGTGCTTAATATTCTTTTTTAGCGAATCAAACGAGGCTAAAGGATATTTGGCAAGTAGCTTTATGATGTGATAACCATATTCTGTTTTTATTGGCTCTGAAATATCGCCTATGTTTTTGAGCGCAAATGCTGCATTTTCATAAGCAGGTGTGTATTTACCTACACCAAATGGCTTTAGTACACCACTATCGTTAACCGAATATTTATCATCTGAATATTTTTTTACCAACTCGTGAAAAGGTGTACCTTTTCTATATTCGTTAACAATATTATCGGCTTTTACTTTTGCAGCCGCTATACCGTCATCACCTCTTGATTTGGGCGAGCCTATCATAATTTGAGCTACTTTAACCTGTCCGTTGGTGGGTCTTCTGTCTAACACTTTTACGATATGGTAGCCAAATTGTGTACGGAAAACTTTTGATATTTTACCCACAGGAGTATTGTATGCTGCGCTTTCAAACGGATAAACGGTTTGAAAGGCTGTTATATAGCCAATATCGCCTCCGGCTTCTTTGGTAGCCCTATCGTCTGAAAAAGCACGTGCAATGTCTTCAAATGTTGATTTGCCGGCAGTAATGGCTTTATACAGGCTATCAGTCATTTTATAGGGCGTAATGGTATCGCTGGTGGGGGGGCATGATATAACAATGTGTGCCACTCGCACCTCTTCTTTCATGCGGTTATAGGCTTCCTGAATCAGCTTTAGCGTAATATGCTCGTCAGACAAATAGTTTTTAGCCAACTGACGGCGATAATTAGCCATGTCGGTCTTAATCTTCTGGGTGGTATCTAAGTGTTGCTTTTCCGCTTCTGCAACCTTCATTCTGAAGAGAGAATACAGTTGTAGATAGCTACGCAGGGCTGTGTCGCTCATGTCAGAGTTGTTAGATGCTCCGGCATTTTTTTTGTAAACCCTTAAAAAATCGTCTTTAGATACCGACATTTTACCGTAGGTAAATAGTGGTTGTCCGGTGGCTTGCACTGCGAATAGTACACAAGCGAGTAGCACGTAAATGTTCCTTAACATGTTGATAATTGTTAACTACTATAGTTTTCTCTATAGCGAGGGCAAATATAAAGCTAACCTATAGATTATTAAAGTATTAAGTAACAATATTATAATTTACCCGCTGCCTTGTCGCGTGCTTTGCGCTCCGTAGCGTCTATCAAGCTACCAACGTTGGTGTGGTCTAACCTTTTGCCTAAAATCACTTTTCTGTCGTCAAGCAGGTATATGGTAGGCGTGCTATACACATCATAATTATTGTGGTAATTGCTGGTGTGTTCGGGGTCCCAAGTGTTTATCCACTTTTTATCCAACTTATTTTTTACCAAAAATTCGGGTATGGTTTTGTCATCACCTTCTGTAGATACGGTAAACACTTTAACACCTTTATCTTTTAGCACTTGTTCATAAGCCGAATCTAATGCCGGCAATTCATGTTGGCAGTGCCCGCAGTTAGGTGAATAGAACACCACAAGGGTATATTTGGCTTTGGTGTTCATCATAGATTCTTCTTTCTTGGTAATTACATTGGGGAGCTTTAGTTCCGGTGCAATGTTGCCTATCACATTGGGTGCCATTTTGCGGGCGCGGTCATAGTATTTTTGAAGCTCATCGGGGGTTAGCCAAAAGGCATCGCCCTTCATGTAATATTGCTCTACAAGGTGAACAAACACATCGCTTATACCCATTACTTTGCTGTTTTCTACAAAGCGCGTAGTCCACCATAAGGTATAGTGAAATAAGTCTCTTGTGCCTTTCACTTTTTTCAATAGCATATCGCATTCATGCTGCACACTGTCTGTCCATGGCACCACCATTTTGTTCATATACTCATCTAACATGCCGTCATACAAAGGGGTGTATATCAAGCGGTCATCTTGAAAATTAAAACCGTCCCAAAAGTGGGCTTTGTAGTATTTATAGCCAAATGTAGAGTCTTTGGTTTTACCGTCTGCAAGGAAGTGGTCGCCTTCTGGTACTTCCGGTTTTTCTAAGGCACTAAGAATGGCAGATAAAAGCGTTCCTTTGTTGTCTTTTATCATGTTTTTGCGATAATCGGCAAATTCTTTAGCAATTTTATCGCCTTTTTTCCTCACTTCATTGGTATCGGCTTTAGACTTAGCTTCTTTTAGTTCTTTAAGTAGCCCTTGTTGTTTTTCGCCATATTCTTTGGCATAGCGTTGATAGTCTAAAAACTTAATGTTTTCATCAGCACCTGTACCTTTGAACTTTAGTCCAAATGGCAGTTCGTTCATATTGGCTTCTATTTCTATGTTGTCGTTGCGGTCTAATAAAAATTCAAAGAATGTTTTACCGTCTGATAGCAAAAGCATATAGCTACCTCCACAAAAAAACGAGTCGTGGTGGTTAAATTTGGCTATGCCTTTCTTAAATTTGGCAGAGTCGCTTTTATAAATTGTTCCGCCGCCTTTACCGTAATAGTGTACTAAATACACCATTGAATCGTCATGCACGCCGGGCATTTTAAGCGAAATTTGGTAGCCTGGCATATTGCCGTTTACACCAATAGGGGCATCTTTGCTTTTAGACTGTGCAAAGCATGTAGAAATGAGCAGAAATGATAATACGGTTGTGATAATTTTCTTCATTTTCTTTATCCGAGTTGTATTTGTTGTAAGTAGTTTATTACGCTCCTATAGTTTGAATTAAAGCCCAAAGTTAGCAATTTGGTACTATTATGCTACCCACAGCAATTTATGTACCAGTTTATTGTATTAAATATAACATTAACCCTTTTTTATTGTTTAGCCGGGGTTGTATGCCATATTGACAGTGTGCAAAAGAATTGCCATATAATATACTACCTTTCAACGGCAAAGGGTTTGGAAAAAGGGTGATTTGAAAAGTTAATTTTGAAATCCGGTAGTCATTATTTCTCAATCCGGCATTTTTTCAGTTACTTAGTTGCTTTTTTAGCGGTTAATCATGTTCTGTATTTATGGAAGTAGCAAGCCAAAATGATAAATATTCTTTAGAGAATATACAAAATTTTAAGGGGCAGTATCCGCCGCAGTTGTGGTGGTTGTTTTTGTCGGAAATGTGGGAGCGTTTTTCGTTTTACGGCATGAGAGGTATGCTCACCATTTTTATGATGGAGAATCTGATGCTAAAGCCCGATGAGGCACAGCTGCAATATGGTGCTACGCAGGCTTTTGTTTATACTTTAGCCTTTGTGGGGGGGCTGTTTGCCGATAAAATATTAGGCTTTCGCAAGTCTATTTTTTGGGGCGGCTTGCTGATGATAGCAGGCAGTTTTTTGCTGTCGCAGATGCCGGCAAAAGACCCCAAAGAGATGTTTTATTTAGGCATTAGTTTTATTATTGTGGGTACGGGCTTTTTTAAGCCTAACATATCTACAATGGTGGGTAGTTTATACAAGCAAGGCGACAACAGGCGTGATGCCGGCTTTGGATTGTTTTATTCCGGTATTAACATTGGTGCGTTTTTAGGAGGCTATTATTGCATACACGTAGCCAATCATCAGTCGTGGAATGCTGCCTTTGCTTTGGCGGGCTACGCTATGATAGCCGGTCTGACCATATTCTTTTTCACTAAGCGTACTTTGGGCACTATAGGCTTGCCGCCGGAATTGCCCAATATCCCCAAACAGCGTAGGCTTTTCTATGATATATTGGTCTATGCAGGCTCGCTGGTAGTGATTCCGCTTATACTTATATTGGTATCCAACTCCAAATATACCGACTATTTTATGTACACCGTAGGTCCGCTCACATTTATATACATACTTTATGAAA